>JAQTVG010000088.1 GCA_028706895.1 Candidatus Omnitrophota bacterium | reverse complement strand
AAGACAAAAAGCAGGGTAGTGGTAAGCGGTATGGGTAAAACCGGCATCATCGCGCAGAAGTTCTCTGCCACTTTATCTTCTACAGGCACGCCCAGCTTATTCCTGCATTTATCTGAGGCCTCCCACGGAGATTTGGGAAGGGTCACCAGCGACGATACGGTAATCATTATTTCTAATAGCGGCTCAACCGAAGAAATAAAGCAGCTGATGCCTTTTTTAAAAAAAATCGGGTCAAAGATTATTGCTTTAACCGGCAAAAGAGAATCTATCCTGGCAAAATACAGCGATGTGGTGCTTGATATTTGCGTTAAAAAAGAGGCCTGCCCTTTGGGATTAGCTCCTACTGCTTCTACGACAGCGGCATTAGCCATGACAGATGCCCTGGCAGTATGCCTTCTTGAACTGAAAGGTTTTAAAGAAAAAGATTTTGCGTTATACCACCCGGGCGGGGCGCTGGGCAAGCAGCTTCTTTTAAAAGTAGAGGATATCATGCGCAGGGGCAAATCCAACCCCGTAGTCAATGAAGAAGAGACTGTATCTAATGTTTTGCTTGAAATTACCCAGGCGCGTGCCGGAGCTGCCACGGTTATAGATAAAAAAGGAAAATTAACGGGGATTTTTACCGACGGAGACCTGCGCAGGCATTTGGGGAAAAATAAAGATTTGCCTAAATTAAAAATTAAAGAAGTAATGACCAGGAACCCTTTAGCGATTAGCGAGGGTAAATTAGCCGCAGAGGCCATGCATATATTGCAGGAGAAAAAGATTGATGAAATGCCGGTAGTGAATAAAAATCACCAGCCTGTCGGCCTTGTGGATGTGCAGGATTTGCTTAGGGCGGGGTTAGTATAATGTTAACGGATATTAAAGCTGAATTAATAGAGAAGGCCAGGAAGATTAAAATGCTGCTTCTTGACGTAGATGGGGTTTTGACCGACGGCAGGATAATCTATGATTCCGCCGGCCGCGATATGAAATTTTTTGACGTGCATGACGGCATGGGCGTTTATGCCTTGAAAAAAGCAGGGATAAAAACAATATTGATTACCGCCAAGGGCTCGCGCGCGATAAAGCCGCGCAGCCGCGATATGCGGGTTGAAGCGGTCTTTGAAGATGTTTCGCCTAAAACAACTGCCCTGGAAAAAATCTTAAAGAAATATAAAATCAATACCGAAGAAATATGTTTCGTGGGGGATGATTTGGTGGATTTATGCCTGATGAGAAGGGTGGGCCTTCCTATAGCAGTATTTAATGCCGCCCCCGAGATAAAACAGGCGGCGTCTTACGTTACATTAAAACTCGGCGGGAGGGGTGCTGTGCGGGAAGTAGCGGAATTAATCCTTAAGGCGCAAAATAGATGGGAAGAGACCGTAAGGTCTTATGATTCTTAAAACTTTTTTAACATTTTTGGCCTTTTTGTTGCTAACATCAGGCGCTTTTGCCGAAGAAGAGAAGCTGCAGGAATCGGACCAGCAGATTCAGGATTTTTCTTTATCCAGCTTCGGGGAAAAAGGCAAGAAGAGCTGGGACCTCTCTGGAAAATCCGCGGACATATTTTCGGATGTGGTAAAGCTTAAGAGCGTGGTCGGCAACCTCTATGGCAAGGATGAGGATATCAAGCTTACCGCTGATAACGGCGATTTTGATAAGGCGCAGAGCAAGATACACCTCCAGGAGAATGTCGTAATCACCACTTCTTCGGGAGCCAAGTTAACCACGAAATCTTTGGATTGGGACAGGAAAAATCAGCTTGTTACTTCCAAAGACATAGTTAATATAGAAAAAGGGAACATGGTTACTACGGCCAGCGGCGTTTATGGAGAGCCGGGCCTGAAAAAAGTAAGCCTTGAAAAAGACGTTACGGTAAACATTAACCCCACGCCGGCCGAAAACGGCAAAGAGCCGAGCGTCAAAAAAAAGATAGTGATTACCTGCGATGGGGCGCTTCAGATAGATTACCAAAAGAATGTGGCTACTTTTAATAAGAACGTAAAAGTGGATACGCAGGACGCTTTAATTGAAAGCGATATAATGGATGTTTATTTCGGGGGCACAGGTAAAGCTGCCCCGGAAAAAAAGAAAGAAAAAGATGCCGATTCTGCGGGCATGGGCAGCATTATGGGTGCCGGCGGAGCAAGCAAAATAGACAAGATTGTGGCGCGGATAAATGTTAAAATCACGAGGGGAGAGAATGTTTCTTACAGCGACGAAGCAACTTATGACGCGGTGAATAAAAAGATTATTCTTTCCGGAAAACCAAAATTGATTTTATATTCAGGGGAGGGCCTGGATGCATCTCTTGGAAATTAAAGGTTTATCGAAGGCTTACGACGGCAGGCAGGTCGTAAAGGGTGTTGATATTTCTGTCAAGCGCGGAGAGATAGTGGGGCTCTTGGGTCCTAACGGCGCGGGCAAGACCACGACATTTTATATGGTGGTCGGCGTTATCCCGCCTAACGCAGGGTCTATTATATTTGATAATTATAATATTACGGCTTTACCCATACATGCGCGCGCGCGTTTCGGCATAGGATACCTGTCGCAGGAGCCGTCTATTTTCAGGAAACTGACCGTTGAGGAAAATATTATGGCTATCTTAGAGACGCTGCCTATCGGCAAAATGGAGAGAAGACATAGATTGGAGAGCCTGCTTGAAGAATTAAATATTGCAAAGCTGGCTAAAAGCAGGGCATATACTTTGTCAGGCGGCGAAAGAAGGCGCCTTGAGATTACCCGCGCGCTCGTCACGAACCCTTCATTTATACTTTTAGACGAGCCATTTTCCGGTATTGACCCTATAGTAGTCAATGAAGCGCAGGAGATTATTAAAGAATTAAGGGACAAAGGCCTGGGTATTTTGCTTACCGACCATAATGTCAGGGAAACGCTCTCTATAACAGACAGGGCTTACCTGATAGCAGACGGAAGGATCCTTATTTCAGGAACAGCCCAGGACCTCATTGATAATCCGAAAGCAAGAGAAATATATTTGGGCGAAAAGTTCAAAATGTAAGAAAGGAAGAGATGAAGACGGAAGTTAAAAAATTAGACAGCAACAAAAGGGAAATCAGCATTGAAGTAACCGGAGATATAATTAAGAATAAATTTGAAGAAGTTTTTGGCCAGATTTCAAAAGAGGCAAAAATCCCGGGTTTTAGGCCCGGCCACGCCCCGCGCGATATCCTTGAAAAAAAATATTCTTCGCACGCGCATGAACTCGTAATGAAAGAGTTAATTCCGGACTTATATAATCAGGCGATTGACAAGGAAGGGCTGGATGTTATAGAGTTGCCGAACATATCCGATGTAAAGCTGGACAGGAACACCCTTTCGTTCAAGGCCGAGGTAGAAATCAGCCCCGAGGTCGCGGTCAAGAATTATAAAGGCATTAAGGTAGAATATAAAAAAATTGAGGTTAGCGCGGATGCCATAAAGCGCAACATTGATTCCCTGAAAGAATCAAGGAAATTAGATGCTGCGGATGATAACCTTGCCAAGTGCCTCGGTTATCCGAATATCGCTGAATTAGAAAAAATAATAGAAAAACAGGCTTACCTCCAGGAAGAAAATTTGCAAAGGCAGAAGATAGAAAAGAAAATCATAGACCAGATTACGGAAGGCCTTGATTTTAAGTTGCCGCAGTCCCTTGTTAACCGGCAATTGCAGGATATGGCAAGGCAGGCAAAGCTCGATTTGGCGTTAAAGGGTGTACCCCGCGAGAAAATAGAAGAGCAGGAAAAAACACTGGTTCAGCAGTTAGAGCCTGAAGCTAAAACCCAGGTTAAGGTTTACCTGGTTTTGTCAGCGATTGCTAAAAAAGAAAATATCCCCATAGATGACCATATGCCTCGTAAAGTTATGGAGTTTTTGTTAAAAGAGGCAAATTGGGTTGAAGCCAGCAGTTAAAACCGGAGGTAAGGATGGACAAAAAAGATAATATGGGCACAAAAGGCCAGGTATTGGTACCTATGGTTATTGAGCAGACGTCAAGAGGCTATGAAAGGGCTTATGATATTTATTCGCGCCTGCTTAAAGACCGTATTATTTTTGTCGGCACGGCCATTGATGACAATATAGCGAATTTAATTATCGCGCAGCTATTATTTTTACAGATGGAAGATGTGAATAAAGACATAAATGTCTATATCAATTCTCCGGGCGGCTCGGTAACTGCCGGACTTGCCATATATGATACCCTGCAGTTTGTAAAGCCTGATGTGGCGACCTATTGCGTGGGCCAGGCAAGCAGCATGGGGGCGTTACTTTTATGCGCCGGCACAAAAGGCAAGCGTTTTGCCCTGCCGAATTCGCGTATAATGATTCATCAGCCCTGGGGAGGTTACCAGGGGACAGCGGAAGATATTTCACGGCACGCCAAAGAAATCCTGAAAATGCGCGACCGGATAAATGAAATACTCGCCCAGAATACAAAGCAGCCGTTAGATAAGATACAAAAAGATACGGACCGCGATTATTTTATGTCCGCCGATGAAGCAAAGGATTATGGCTTGGTGGATGAAGTGATTAACACGAAGAAAAAATAACTTTTATTAAACTACAAGGAGACTTCATATGAGAAAGAACTATCTGTTAACTCCTGGGCCAACGCCTTTACCGCCGCAGGTTTTGGAAGCAATGGCGCGGCCTATCTTTCATCACCGCACACCGCAATTCCAGGCAATATTAAAAGAAGCCGGCGAAGGGTTGAAATATGTTTATCAAACTAGCAATGATGTCTTTATATTAGCTTCTTCCGGTACCGGCGCAATGGAAGCGGCAGTCGTGAATTTATTGTCGCCGGGGGATACAGCCATGGTTATCCAAGGCGGTAAATTCGGAGAGCGCTGGACCGAGCTTTGTAAAACTTACGGTATTACTCCTGAAATTATTGATGTAGAGTGGGGCAAGGCGGTCTCGCCGGATGAAATTGGAAAGAGGCTTAAAGCCAACCCTAAGATAAAAGCAGTTTTTACTACGCTATGCGAAACTTCTACCGGCGTGGTTAATGATATTGCTGCTATAGGCAGAGTAGTAAAAGATACAAGCGCCGTATTGGTGGTAGATGCCATAAGCGGATTAGGGGCGATTGATTTACAAACTGATGCCTGGAACTGCGACATAGTAGTTTCCGGCTCGCAAAAAGGATTGATGCTGCCTCCGGGCCTCGGGTTTATTTCAGTAAGCCCTAAGGCGTGGAAATTGATAGAAGAATCTAAAAGCCCGAAATATTATCTTAGCTTGAATAAGGCAAAAAAAGCATGGGGTTCGACCGATACTCCTTTTACCCCGGCA
>JAQTVG010000087.1 GCA_028706895.1 Candidatus Omnitrophota bacterium | reverse complement strand
TCGCTATATTAAAAAAACTTAACGAAAAAGGTAAAACCATAATTATCGTGACCCATGAGAGCGAAATTGCCATTTGCGCCAGAAGAATTATTACCATGCGCGACGGGCAGGTTATTTCTGATAAAGCCGTTTCCGGTGCGGCAAAAGTTTCGGGATCCGCTTTTCCTGGGTCGTCTGAAAATTTAATTAAAGATATTTTGTCCAAATCCGGAAGCGTAGTAAAAGAAGGCATGGAATTCCTGGATTACATCAGGCAGGCAGTTTCCGCGATGCTGTCACATAAGATGCGCGCGTTCCTGTCTATTCTTGGGATACTTATCGGCGTTGCCGCGGTTATCGCTATGCTTGCAATCGGCCAGGGCGCGAAAGAATCCATAGAAAAACAATTGGTGTCGCTGGGGTCAAATCTTCTTATTATCAGGCCCGGGGCAATGAGGTCAATGGGGGTAGCTTTAGAGGCGGGGACAACTACGCGTTTTACTTTACAGGATGCGGATGAAATAAATAAGCTTAGCGAGGTAAAAGATGCAAGCCCTTCGGTAAGAAGCAGGGCGCAGGTGGTATATGCGGATAAGAACTGGAATACGCAGGTTGAAGGCGTCGGGGTAAGTTATGAACAGTTGCGTTCGGCTAGCCCGACAATCGGCAGGTTTTTTACCGCGGAGGAGTTAAGGATGAGAAATAAGGTGGCGCTGTTAGGCGCCACTGTCGCCCGGGAACTTTTTGGCGACACTAATCCCATAGGAGAAACCATAAAGATAAACCTGATTAATTTTAAGGTTATAGGTATTCTCCCCGCAAAAGGTTCTGCCGGCCACCAGGACCAGGACGATACCGTGGTTATCCCGATAACTACTGCGATGTACAGAGTGCTTGGCAAGCAATATGTGGATTCTATATATGTGGAGGCAACCGGCCCGGACACGATTAGTACTGCCGAAGAAGAAATCAATAAGCTTATTATAAAG
Organism: Candidatus Omnitrophota bacterium; assembly: GCA_028706895.1. Lineage (GTDB taxonomy): Bacteria > Omnitrophota > Gorgyraeia > Gygaellales > Profunditerraquicolaceae > UBA1562. The sequence goes on along the minus strand of JAQTVG010000087.1, from coordinate 4,362 downwards.
CAGCACCGTTTGATTACGGATGATCAGAAGGATTCATTCCAGATACGCAATATGGCCGATATTAAAAAAACGCTTGAGTCTACTACTCAGACGATGTCTCTTCTTTTGGGCGCGATTGCCGCTATTTCGCTCCTGGTGGGTGGAATAGGAATTATGAATATTATGCTGGTTTCAGTAACGGAGCGTACGCGCGAAATAGGCCTGCGTAAAGCCATAGGGGCTAATAATAAAGATATTATGACCCAGTTTCTTATTGAGGCGGTCTTAATGTCATTTATAGGCGGCCTTGTCGGCATTATGCTCGGCAGTGGAACGGCTGTAGTGGTAACCACAGTGGCGAAATGGCCGGTAAAGGTTTCTTTATCTTCAATAGTTCTCGCCGCTGTTTTTTCTCTTGTTGTGGGAGTGGTGTTTGGGCTTTGGCCTGCGCAAAAAGCATCAAAGCTGGACCCGATTGAGGCATTGAGATACGAATAATCCAAAATGAAATTAAAAAAAATTTATTCCGGAGCGATTGCTCACATCAAGGTTATTTTTCGCGCGCTCAAATACAGAAACTACCGCCTTTTCTTCATGGGCCAGACTATATCTTTGACCGGCACATGGATGCAACAGGTGGCTATCGGCTGGCTCGTGTACCGCCTTACGGATTCGCCTTTTCTTCTGGGTGTTGTCGGTTTCGTCGGCCAGATTCCCACTTTTTTAGTCTCGCCTTTAGCGGGTGTTTTTGCCGACAGGCACGACCGTAAAAAAATGCTGCTTATAACCCAAATACTCGCAATGATACAAGCGTCCATTATGGCCTGGCTAATATTGACTAAAAATATACAGATTTGGCATATCCTGGTTTTAAGCGCGGTGTTGGGTATCATTAACTGTTTTGACCTTCCTATACGCCAGGCATTTACCGTGGAGATGGTTGAGAACAGGGATGACTTAGGCAACGCCATAGCCTTAAATTCGTCAATGGTAAACGCGGCGAGGTTAATCGGCCCATCCATAGCCGGTGTATTAATTGCTACTGTAGGCGAAGGGATTTGTTTTCTTTTAAATGCGCTAAGCTATATTCCCGTTATCCTGTCGCTCTTAGCGATGACAATTGCCGTAAATAAGATAAAGCCGCAAAGCAGGCACATCCTCCTGGAATTAAAGGAAGGTATCAGTTACGCTTTTAATTTTTCTCCCATTAAATCAATTCTTCTGCTTTTGGCATTAGTCAGCCTTATGGGCGTGCCTTATCAGATATTAATGCCGGTCTTTGCCAAGGATATTTTTCACGGAGGGCCACGGGTGCTGGGTTTTCTTATATCAATGTCCGGTATAGGAGCTTTAATAGGCGCGCTTTATCTTGCCGCCAGAAAAAGCGTTTTGGGATTAGGCAGGATTATTGCAATAACCGCCTGTTTGTTCGGCGTGACCATTATAGCATTTTCTTTATCCCGTATTTTATGGATTTCTATGTTTATATTGCTATTGAGCGGTTTTGGTATGATGGTTCAAATGGCATCAAGTAACACGGTATTGCAGACAATAGTAGATGAGGATAAACGCGGCAGGATAATGAGCTTCTATACGATGTCTTTTATGGGCATGGCGCCATTTGGTAGTTTATTAGCCGGAAGCCTTGCCAGTAAAATCGGGGCCCCGCATACTCTACTGGCAGGCGGGGTAATTTGTATTATCGGCGCGTTCATGTTTGCCTCTAAACTTCCTTCCATAAGAGAAAAAATCCATCCAATATATGCCAAAAAAGGAATTATCCCTGAAGTGGCAAAGGGCATCCAGTCGGCAACAGGGTTAGAGAGCTTGGCGAAATATTAAATAATACTTAAAAAACCGTCCGTTTAATTGGCTTGATATTTAAGCGGCATGTTGTATAATAATTTTGCCAATGCGCGGGTGGTGGAATGGCAGACACGCAAGCATGAGGGGCTTGTGCCGAAAGGCTTGGGGGTTCAACTCCCCCCTCTCGCACCAAAAATTAAATCCCGCTATAAGCACATCTTTAAGAAATATACAGCCGTGCTTAATGCGGGATTATTTTTTAATATCGCTTGATTTACGCTGGTCTTTTACGTAGTTGCTTCTCTCCAGGCTCTTTGCGTAAGATTTTAATTCTGCTCCTACTTCTCCAATCTGGGCGACATGTTCTATTTTTCTGAATTCATTTGTTACCACGCCTATAGATATTGACAATAATGGTATTTTTTGTTCTTTACCCTGGCGGTCAAAGCCGATAATATAGCCGTTCTTTCTGTCTGTATCATTATAAAAAGACGGGGATTTCTTTTCAAATTCGTCTATTATCTTCTTGCAGAGGTTATCTATGGTGTTAGGAGTTGTGACAATTACAAAGTCGTCTCCTCCGATATGGCCGATAAAATCATTGGGGTTTCCCATCTGCTGTGTTACCTGGATTAATATGCGGGCGGTTTCGCGGATTACTTCATCGCCGTGTTCAAACCCGTATTTATCGTTATAAGATTTAAATTTGTCTATATCTATATAACATACAGCAAACAGGGCCTTGCTTTCAATACGGTTAGAGAGTTCATTTAGAATGGAGATGTTCCCGGGTAGCCGCGATAAGGGATTGGCTTCCAGGTCTCTTGCCGTGCGCCTCAAAGCCATGCGTATGCGCGCCAGTAATTCTTTTGGCTCAAAAGGCTTTACTACATAATCGTCGGCTCCGGCGTCAATGCCTCCGACCTTATCGCTTACCTCGCCCTTGCCTGTTACCATGATTATAGGCAGATGCCGCAAGAGTATGTCTTTTTTTACTTCCCTGCATACCTGTCGGCCGTTCATTTTGGGCATGGCGTAGTCAAGGAGCACCAGGTCAAAGGGTTTTGCCTTGATAATCTTTAGCGCCTCTTCACCGTCAGTCGCCTTTATGATTTCATAGTTTTCTTCGGAAAGGGTAATCTCCAGGACATCCAGTATGTCCGGGTCGTCATCAACAATTAATATCCGCGGTTTGACCACAAATTCTCCTTAGGTTAAAGGCAGGGTAAAATTGAATGTGCTTCCTTTTCCAGGTTTACTCTCCGCCCAAATTTTTCCTTTATGCGCTTCCACGATGTGTTTTACCAGGGATAATCCCAGCCCCGTTCCTTTTACCACTTCGTTTATTGAGTTGTCAACACGGTAAAATTCTTCAAATATCATTGAGAGTGAGTCCGCGGGTATGCCTATACCCGTATCCGAAATACTTACCCGCAAAATACCGTCTTGGGTATGCGCTTTTATGGTTATTTTTCCGTTCTCAGGGGTAAATTTTACCGCGTTGCCGAGCAGGTTTATGAACACGCGTTCCAGCTGCGTGCGGTCTGCAAGGATAGGGGGGATATCGTCTTGTATGTCCGTAATTAATTCAATGTTTTTATTTTTACATTGTATTGAAATAAGGTCGGCGACATTGGAGATTATGGCTTTTAAATCCTGCTCTTCCATTTTCATTACTACCCTGCCGCTTTCAATGCGGGCTATATCAAGCATATCGTTTACCATATGTACCAGTTCGTCGCTGTGCCGGTTGATTTTCTCAAGGCGTTCTTTTGCGGCTTGCGGCAGGTTACCGAGTTTTTCTTCAATAAGTATAGCGGCATACCCTTTTATGGACGTAAGAGGGGTCCTTAGTTCGTGTGAAACGCTGGATATGAAATCGGTCTTGCGCTTGTTTATTATGTTGACTTCGTTTAAGGCCTGAGTCAATTCGCGGGTCCGTTCTTCAACCTTTTTCTCTAATTCCTGCTGGGCGCGCCAGGTTTTTTCAAAGAGGCGGGCATTCTCCAGCGCTTGGCCGATTTGGTTGCTTAATATGGTCATTAATTCTTCGTCTCCCTCGGTGATGGCTACATCCACATTTTCGGTTCCCGCGAAGAAGAACCCCTGGCTTCCTTCTTTGGGTAGGATAGGCGAAATCACAAAAGAGCTTACCTTGAAGATGTGGTTTATTCTTTCTTTTAGCGCAGGATTATGCAGCGTTGATATCGTAGAAAAAGTCTTGCCGGTCTTTATTAAATTAAGGTACATGTCCTTGTCCGGGTTTATCTGTGGCTTTATGGCTTCAATGTCTTCGGGGGAGTATCCGATAATCAGGTGAGGCGCAAATTTATTTTCCTTTTCATTCCACAATAATGCCCAGGCCTTTTCAAAACCCAGGTCTTCAAAGGAAGTTGATTCTATGGCGTTAAATATCTGGTTTTCGTCAAGGGTGGTGCTGATCATGCGCGAGAGCCTCTGCAGGGCATAAAGGCCTGTTACTTTTTTATCCAGCTCTTCCTGAGTCTTGTTTAATTCTATATCGGTGCGCACAATTAATTTTGCCTGTTCATCCATCTCTTCCAGGGATTTTTTTAA
>JAQTVG010000086.1 GCA_028706895.1 Candidatus Omnitrophota bacterium | reverse complement strand
AAAAAAGGCTCTCCGCCGATCAATATCAGAGAGCGCACCCCCATACCGCCGGCCTCTTTTATTACTTTCTTTATTACCGGCAACTTCAGCTCTTGCGGCTTACCCTGCGCTTGAAAGGATAGAGAGCGTTCGTACATATGGCACATAGCGCATCTTAAGTTACACCGGAAAGTAAAATTTATCTGAAGGCAATCTGCGGGGACAAGCGGATAACCGATTTTACGCGAAAGAAAGAAAAGAAAATTTCTACGCGCCAACCTCAACAATCTTCTCGTAGGGACACCTGCAATAACCATAGTATTAAAACCGGGGGATTCTGCCTAGTCTCCAGTTAGCAAGCGAAGCTGCACGGCATATATTAAATACATCAGCGTAATCCAAAAACGGCGTATTTAAGGCAAGCTCAAAGTAACCTATGGCCTCACCCAATTTTCCCTCTGCCATATATAGTTCACCCAGATTCGTGTAGATGTCAGAATATTCTTTACTATGGCTGTCTATAGGATAGCTTAAGCCTTTATGTAAATAAGCCCCCGCCTTTTTGTTATTTTTTAATTTCATATAAACAAATCCCAGGCCTGAACAGACGGATATATTTAAGGCATCTTCCTTTTTAAGTACTTTTTCAGCTGCGTAAAAATATAATCTTGACCTCAAGAGAAAATAGTATTTAAATATGGTGGTATTAACTGCCTTTTCCAGATAACAGCTGGCTAGGCCTATATAACATAACGCCTTCTGACGTTCATCTAAAGCCGGGCCTCTCAATAAGGCTTCCCTTATTTTTTTGATACATCCGTCATATCGCATTCCCACAAAAGCATCCCGCGCCTGCCTCAAGAAAAGGGCATTGGGCTCATTCACCCATTGAGGATAAAGACGAGGAGGCTCTTTATTCTTTCTATATATATAGGCCTTACTTTCGTCCTGAAAGATAACCTCCTTTAATAAAACATACTCCCCATCTATACCCGGATATATATCCACCAGGGGGATTGCGGTAAGCAAAAAGTAAGGGAGGCTGTTTTTAAGGCTCCTGTATCTTGCATATATCCTCAACGGTATAATCTCATAGGGGAGCTGCTCTTTAATCACAAAATAACGCATACCCCATTCGTTTAATAAATAAAAGTTGTCTGTAACGGCTTTCTGCCCGGGCACATACCAGGGGCAAAAGAAGTCATTGGTTAAAGAAACTTCGGTTATCCCAATCTGTACCCTGCCTGCGGAAATTGGCACATTATTCTTTATGCTTTCAAATATCTCCAGTTGCAACGCGGAAAGGTTCCTTTTCTGCGGCATATTCATATACTCTCCATAGGCCCTGATGCCATAAGGAGGAGTAAGCCTTACCGCTTTATTAAATATATTAAAATCAATATTGGTTTTAAAAAGAATGGAATAATGGAACAATACCCCGAATCCCAAAACAAATAATATCATTGTCCTTCTAAGGATTTTATTCTTTATCTGGAGCATCCCCCAAGAGGAAATTAAAGCTACAACAAAGAGAATAGGCAGGCCATACCGTTCAATCCGTAAAGGCAGGCATAGCAATATGAAATAAGGAGATATAAGCCAGGACAAAACAAAAGCCTTGTTTTCCTGACGGCAGCATAAATATAGCGCCAAGCTTGCAATAAATAAAAGACAATACGGCATAGTTATCTGCCCTGGCAGAAGGTTCACATAAAAAAGATTGTTTTTAAGGAATCCTGGGGGATTATATAAAACGGCATCCCTCATATGCACCCTGAATAACAGGGCAGTGTTGTCGTATAAAAAAAAGGCATAGAATAAAACGGCGGCGGCTATCCAGGAGAAAATAATAAATATATTTTTCCTTGCACCTGCGCTGTGTTTTAAAGAGAGAAAAACGTGCAGGGCTAGCGGAAAAATGATATAAAAAATAAAGGATTGTTTAGTAAGCATACCGGCAAAGCAGACTATCCCTAATAAAAAGGAAGTCCTATTAACGGTAAAGAGGCGGGAATAGAGCATGAGGCAGGCGGCCAAAGCAGAAAGGGCAGCTATACTAAGTTCCACCAGGAAGATCCTGGTTGCTCCGTAAATAGCCGGGTAAAGGGAAAGAACCAGACAGGATAATAATCCCAGCCTGTAATCAAATAATCTTTTCCCGATAGCATATACTGAAACCAAGAGGGCTGCATAAAAAAACAAATTTACCAGCGTATAGGAAAAAAGGCTTGCGCCAAATAGAAGGTTAGAAATCGCCCCGCAGAAATAAAAAAAAGGCGGATAGGGCTCCTGGGGGTAAATATATAATAACGGGTTCTCTCCTGCAGAAAAACCATGCAATAAATACACAAAATAATTCGCTGTATGCAATCGGTGCGCCTGATCATTATAGGCAGGGGTATTGTCCAGCCTAAACCATAGATAATTATTAAATAAATAAAATATGAGCAGAAAAGATATTAACAGGGCAGGCAATAACGCCCCAAGGTTATTTTTATTCGGCCCTCTTTTTAACATCTGCACAAAATCATCAATATGGCGCACTTAGTAATCTGTAAAACAAGGCAAGAGACAAGGATTATTACAGGCCCTTGCCCTTTTCCTTGCTTTGCGGGCTTCCCGAGACAGGTATATTTCTTTTAACGGCATCTTTCTGATATTGCCGTAGCAGTCAAAACAGGTGGTCACATCTCCGGTATTAGCAATTAACATGGTTTTTTCTCCGTAAAGGCATTGCACATCTTCATTGCTTAATTGCCTGCGGAAGTATTTCTTCACTAACCCTAAATTCCTTTCGGAATTCCTGACTAAAGCAGGGTTCTCCTTCTTAAATAAAATCAGCCTGTCTATGGCCTGATCCAACGCCTCTAACCTCTCCGGGTCAACCCAGTATTCCGTTTGAGACCTTTCCTTCATGACCAGGTTATTGGCAAGAAGCGGCTGAAACTGTAAGGAATTTACCCCCAGCGACTTAGCTAACTCAGCTAAGATATGCAGCTCCTGGAGGTTATTATTAAGGATTATGGAAAGAATATTGATGTTTATTTGCGGATGTTCTTTTTTTAAGGCCGAAATCTCCTCTAGGGCCTTGAATGTTTTTTCAAAACACCCTTGCCTGCCCCTTATCCCATCATGTATAGAAGGGCTGAGGGCATCCAGGGATATATTTAAAGATACCGACCCGCAAAGCAAATAAGGAATTAACTTGGCGATAAATTTATCGTCCAGAATGATCCCGTTAGTTAAAATACCCAGGCTGTATTTTTTCTCCCGGGTGAAATCCAGTATGGCAAAATTATCCTGCCTCATCAAAGGCTCTCCCCCGGAAAGGACAAACTCCTCAACCCCCCACTCTATCGCCTGCAGGATAAGCCCCCTCACCTCATCGGTACTGAATTCGTTTATCGCAGCGTCATGGACAATATCGCAAATATTACATCTAAGATTACAACGGTGCGTCAAATCCAGTATAATTGTCTGCGGCCTTAAAGGGATCTGCTGTTGCGGACTGCCTGTGGTCTCTAACGCAGGGTCCCTATCTAGTTTATTCATCCTTATGTACCCGGATATATTCCCGAGAATATACATTATCTTATGTAAGGAAAAAAATACAAAAATCTGGAATTTCTTATATTGGCTGATACACATGTGCGCACTTAACAGGCGCTTGCCTAAAATATAAGAAAAACGCGGTATCTTGACAAAATTTACCATTAACCCCAGCATAAAAGATATTGCCCCGCGCGTATTAATCTCTTTTAATAACGGATTGTCCCTATGTATGCACTGAACGGTATAATTGCCATGGCCATACATATAGGCCTGTTTTAGGAAGGCATATAGTCCCTGGCTGCGGTCATGCAGCACCCTTATATCCTGCCTTAATGAGAATCTGTATCCTTTCTTAAATAACCTCCAGGAATGCTCCAAATCCTCCCCGGCAGGAAAAATGAATAATTCACTGAAATACTCTTCTTTTAATACGGCTGCTTTATACGAGGCATTGCAGGTAGGAAAGAATATCATTTCTTCTCTTCCCTTAATCTTGATGCGCATGGCTCCGTTTGCCAGGAACTGACTAACCAAAACCGCCGCACTATTTCCCTTAGTTTCAGTAAGGCCGCTTATGGCCGCATAGCTGCTGCTCATATCGTGGGCCTCAATCATATGCTTAATCCAATCTGAGCCCAAGACACAGTCATCATCCGTAAGGCCTATTATCCTGGCCCTGGCTAGTTTTATGCCGAGGTTACGCGCAGCTGCCGGCCCTTTCTTTTCCTGCATTACATATCTAAGATTATTGTGCCCTGCGGATAACTCACTCAGCATTTCCTGAGTCTGCCTGCACCCACCATCCAATACTACGATTACCTCATATTCACTACAAGGATAATCCTGGCTGAATACGGAGGACAGGCACTGTTTAAGATGCCCGGGCCTGCCATGGGTAGGTATAATCAATGATATTTCCAGCATATTGTCTTTTATAAAATCACCCCGTAAACAGCAGCGTCACAGGCGCTATTTAAACCCAGGGGGCAGGACGCCTATGTATATATTGCCGTTAAAATACGGGTAGTCTCCTGGTAATAATAATCTTTTTTGAGAGCTGGCATACTGTAAAACCCTGGAGCGGTGATACATATCGGAATTGATAATCCTAAGCGCCCATTCAGGAAAGGGTTCTCTAACGGAAATAGCGGCATCCGGAAACGGACATGGCGTATCCTGACCAGCGCGAACACCAATGACCTGTCCGTCTGCCTCCCCTGCCCAGATGCAATCCCAGTCATCGTCAACATCTCCCTTAAAAGACCCGAAACGCACCTCTTCTTTTCCCGCAAGCCAATATGCATAGCTTTCCAGAAGCATAAGGTTTGCCTGCATTCGCTCTACCTCAAACTTATCCTCCACAGTAAGAAACGCCTTAAACTCAATCGCTCCATCATTTATTAAACGCATATGCCAGTTTTGAACTATAGGCAGGTGCAGCCATCTCCCCCGTACTTTAATGATACCCTTGGGGCCTTCAAAGACCTCCCATATTGCCGAAGACACAGAATCATGCCACCTTCCTTTTGCGCGCAAGGAGGTATACATGCCAAGTTTTTTTGTAATCTCCTGCCCCTTCCAATATATTCTTCCTCTGCCGTTATCAAATATAAATTTCATTTTATCTGTAGAGAGGATATTTGAAGCACGCCTCAAGGGAAGGCTCTTTTCATGCAATTGGATTTCAATATCAAAACAAGGGTATTCTCCTGGAGGAAAACATACACCGCTTTCCGGCTCAACCCGTTCCACCCTTAACGTCCTGGATTTATTATGAAAATTGGAGTTAAAGATCTTAGAGAAAATATTATCTCCTTTGGCAAATCTTAATGACACAGCAGGCAATGTATCGTCAGGGCATT
>JAQTVG010000085.1 GCA_028706895.1 Candidatus Omnitrophota bacterium | reverse complement strand
AGAGGCGTTGTGGGTGGCGAATAAATTTGCCGTTTTTATATCATGGGTTTCTAAAAATCTGATTTCGCCGGGCTTGCCCCCAAAATCAACGCCGTCAATAACCAATACAGTATCGGGCTTTTCTTTGATAATCTTTTCTAAATAATTCTCAGGGGTCGCCTCGGCATCAAAAACAACAAGCGCGGGATTACTTTTAATCCTTTTTGCTAAAACCGAGCCTGCGCCATCGTCGCTGCGCAGGGTATTACCGATACCCAAAACCACAACCTTGCCTTTTAACCTGGATTTGAGGCCTTTAAGCATATCAAAAGCATCCTACATAACCGCTAATGCTTCCTGTATCAAAGGCAAAATCCCTTTTAGCTCTTCTTTAGATAATCTTCCGAGCTTAGCAAAAGCAGCGTTGCCCATGCGGTCTTTGATTTCCCTGGCAATCTGTAATTTTTTGGCGCCCTTATTATAAGAATGGACGCTTACCACGATTTTTCCACCTTCATCTTCCCAAGACTTGCTGAATACCTCTTCATCCAAACTGCTATCGTACGGCATATCTTCCTCCTCTTTTAATTAAAACTTCTTCCCGTGGCGGTAAGGACGGGTCTTGTTGTACTCTATTTTTTTAACCATGACCTTTTCCAGCTCTATGCCCCTTGCCCCGCAATAATCAAATATACGGATACAACAATCCGCCAGTTCCTCCGCAACATTATCTTTATTGCCGTGGTTACGCAGGGCCTCCAAGGCCTCGGATAACTCCGAATGCATAAGCGCGATAAGCTCTCCGTCGTTACGTTCGTCATCCCACCAGCCTTTTTCCTTGGCTATGCGGTGGCATTCTTCAATCAGAGAATGAAGTTGTCTTTTCTTTTTCAACATCTGCCTGTACCTCCAATTCTTGCCCGGTGACCTTTTTATCTAAAAATAAGAAAACTTTTTCCGAAATAAATTCTTTAGCATAAGTGCTACTAGATGATACTTCAACCTGCGTATTAGTTTTGTCTATCTCCTTAAAGAATAAACCAACCGGTGTGGTATCATAATCAGAAACATAGATAGCAATCATATGCTCCTGCCTGTTCTTTTTGTAAACATACGAGCGCATATGCTTTAAAGCGGCTAACGTATTATCATAACAAGTAGCGTAATCATAATTGAAAGTCCTTATAATTGCGTTTTTGCGCTCTTCTTCTAAGGTGCGCGTAGAAACCCCCAAGAACCCTTTAGCGCCTTCCTTAATTGTCCCGCAGCCCAATAGAGCTATAACACTACAAATTAATAATGCCATAACAGAATAACGCTTTGTCGCCTTCATTTAACCTCCCCTTCTATTCGTTTATGACCTGCCAGATTTTATCCAAATTTTTACGCGCTTCGTATTCGCCTCTTGCGGCAAATTCTTTGGCGCGGTGCAATTCCAGCCAATACATCCCCGAAGTATCCGGATGTAAGACAATATCTGCCAATTGCCCCTCTTTTTCTGCTACCTCAGATTGTAATATTTCAACGCTGGAAAATATAATATCCAATATATTGGTCTTAATCCTGTTCTGATACTTGTGTTCTCTGGAAGTTTCGGAATTTTTTATCTTTTCATATTGCTTACGCACATCTTCCCTGGAAGGAGTAACATTAACCGCTATAATCTTCTTTACGCCCATTTTAAATAGCGGCTCTGTAGGCAAAGGGCTGATTACCCCTCCATCAAATAATAAGCTTTGCTTGAACCTGAAAGGCGCAAATACCCCCGGCATGGCGCAACTGGCCATAATCGCATCCAAGAGCAGCCCTTTATCTATGATTATCGGTTCTTTTCTTTTTACGTCGCTGGCGATTATCTTCAAAGGAAGCCTTACGTCATAAAAAGTTTTATTGCCCAGGTATTTTTTTAAAAAATTATAAAGTTTGTTTCCTTTTAGAAAACCAAGAAAAGGCAGCGTAAAATCCATAAGCCCCCATATATGTTTAGGCTCCTTGAATTCCCTCGTAATTTCAAGTATCTCAGCGCTTGACCTGCCTGTTACCCAGAGGCTGGCAATGAGCGCGCCTACGCTAGAGCCGGAGATAACATCAATAGGAATCCCCTCTTCTTCAATTACCTTTAATACGCCGATATGGCAAAACCCGTAAGCAACACCCACTCCCAGCGCAAGGCCCACCAAAGAATCTCCTATCTTTCTCGCAATCCTCCTGACTGCCTTGGCATATTCGCAAACAGGATTATCCAAAACCATTTTATCCGGCGCATTAAATTCTATCCTGGGTAAAGTGGCAAATATATCATGGCTTAATAATCCTACCTGCTCTTCATATGTAAGCCGCGATGCCTTATATTCATTGATAATAACTTTTATCTTGTCTTCCTGGAAATTAAAATCGCCCTTGAGCCTCCTGATTAAACTGGATGTCCGTTTCAAATCCACATCTTCGGGACTGGTGAGTATATGTATTAAATCAGATTGATTCAACACATCCAGGATATTCCTGTCCATTTCGCTGGGCAGGTCCATAATTATATAGTGGTAATCATTAACCAACAGGCTCAAAACATCGGCTAACTTTTTTGCGCAAAACTCATCCTCCGGGTTATAAGATATAGCGGCCAAGCTGATGCCAAATTTACTTTTCAGGATAAAATCTTTTATCATCCCTGCCGTGCTCACCCGCGCGCCGGATAAGTCAAGAACCCGGTAGCCTCCTTCGATTTCTAACCTGTGGGGAAGGCTGTGAATCTTATCCGTGGGCGCTATATCTAATATAACCACAGATTTATTTGTTTCTTTCGCAAGGCTTAAGCCCAGATTCAGGGCATATACGGTTTTACCGGCCTGGGAATAGGAGCTGAATACGGATATGGCCACGCTCTCAAAAATAGTTTTTTGATGGATATCTTTTCGTTTTAACCTGCGCGATAAGGTTTGGCTTAAATCAATGGCTAACCGGGGGATTTTCTTCAGTATAGAATCAAAATCTTCTTTATTGATAATTAAAAGGAGACAGTCATTTACGGCTTTGGCGGTTACAGAATGGGCTTCTCCCGTAAGAAGCGAAATAATTCCAAAATATTTGCCCCGGTGCAGATATTCCAGTAAAGTCTGGTTACCGTGCTGGTCTTGCGTATAAATTACCACTCTACCCAGGACAACAATATAAAACGCATCTGCGGGAGAGCCTTCCTGATAGATGATTTCGCTTTTCTTGTATTCCTTAAAGCTAATCCGCTCCCCGATAAATCTGCGCTCTCCCGCGGATAGGGCTAAAAACAAAGGAATCTCTTGTAATATCTCTTCTTTTTTTATTAATTCCATAATTGCTTATATTATAACACCTTAAAATAAAAAATCCCAACAAAAATGTTGGGATTAAAAGTGAAGCAGCCGATAAAGGTGCTTCCTTATCATCACCTCTACCTTATGGCAACCCAGCCACCCTGTTGGCTTATCGCTTATGGCATACTATTTATCATATTCGGCTTGCCATTAGCAATTTGCAATAAGCCAATTTAGGCCTGTGGCTTTGCGCCCCTATTTTTCAATAGGTTTACCTTTATCGGCTAATATTAAGTATACAATAAAACTATCTCTTTTTCAAGGTAGGGGCTTTTGGTGTCAATTATTATCTTCTTTATTAGTTGGCCGGCTTGGGTTCTATATTCATATACCTGCTTAATGCAGTCCAGGTCTTGGGGCCAACCTTACCGTCCACTGAGAGGTTATTTGCTTTCTGAAAATCCTCTATTGCCTTTTTTGTCATAGGGCCGCTCTTGCCGTCAACTTTACCCGTATAAAAACCGGCATTCTTAAGAGCCGTTTGAATCTCGCGAATCGCGGGCTTATATGGCCCGGACGGAGGCAATTGCTCTAATTTTGCTTCAGAAGCTTTAACTTCGGACGGAGGAACTGTTGAAGCTGGCGTAACCGTTACCGCCGGTGCTGATTTAACCGCCACTTCAGAGGCTGTCTGCGTCGTGGTGCTGAACTTGCCTAATTCTTCCATGGAAATCGGTTCCTGAGTCTCTGAAATAGGCTCTTGTTTCTTACCGCAGCCAACCAGGTACACAACTAATCCTAACGCCAAAACAACAAATACAAATCTTTTCATAACTTTTGTCACCTCCTTTTATTAAATTATTATAACAGACTTATTTATTTTAATACTTCTCTAAAAAAAATCAAATAAAATCTTATCAGGACTTGATTACGGCTTCGCGCCTGCAGCGCGGGCAAAGTATTTTTATACGGTCAGAACGCGAGAAATTTAATTCTTCTTTAGGCGAGGGCTTTTCTTTTAGCGCAAGATTTAGCACCCTTAAATAAAACAATATTAGCGAAGGGTTAGAGTAACAGAGCGGCCCGATTCTTTTCGCTACCCATAATATCTGGTCTAACGGCACTATATTTTCACCGCAACAATCGCAAACAGCAAATTCCTTTTCAATGGTCTGCTTTAATTCATCTCTTTTTCCGGTCGTGGACAAATCAAATTCATTAGAAAGCATAATGCCTTTGCCTGTTATGCAATTTGCCTGGCACTGCCCGCAAAATATGCACAAGGCCCAATTGACCGTCAAGACCCGTTTATGCCTTTCGTCCTGCATATCTATGGCCTTGGCAGGGCACACTTGAAAACAAGCGCCGCAACCGACGCAGTCTTCTTCGTGGAATTCAGATTTGCCCCTGAACCTCTCAAACGGCTTGTGTGGCTGGTAGGGGAACTTAGAAGTATAAGGGCCTTTTATTAATGCCTTTATCGCTTCTTTTAATTCTCTTAATTTAGGATATTTCATTTTTGGTCTTCCGCGTATTTATCGCAGGCCGATTTCTCCCACAACTTAATACCTGATTTATGCGCGCTCCTTGCCAGCGCATGCGCAGATACAGGAGCGGTTAATACTAAAAATATTATGCACAAAAGCGCTTTAATGCCGGTAGGGCTAAAACCTTTAAACAAAAACAGGCCAAAGAGGATGCTCGACGTCCCTAAGGTTACGCATTTTATGGAAGAGTGCAGCCGGTTATAAACATCAGGAAACCTCACCAGGCCGAGACATCCAAAAAAATTAAAGGCAATTCCTATTACTATAAATATCAACCCTGCTATTTCATTCATCAAAGCGCCTTCCTTCCAGGTATTTGGCCAAAGCCAGAATAGATATAAAACTTTGTAAAGCCCAGGCGATACCGATATCAATATACCAGTCGCGGCCGGTAGGTATCCCGAGTATCGCGCAAAAACCGACTATCAATATTCCCAGGATATCTAATGCGGCAGCCCTGTCGCTGGCTGTAGGCCCCATAAAAATCCGCCAAAGGCAAAATGAGGCGCAAAGAAAAAGTATGAAAAACGCCCTTTTCAACAACGGAGATTGCCATTCTAACAGAGAAGGAAAAGAATAAAAAATAA
>JAQTVG010000084.1 GCA_028706895.1 Candidatus Omnitrophota bacterium | reverse complement strand
GGAAATATCAAAAACCATACATACGCGCCCAGGATTCGCAAGAAATTTGCTAAATCCCAGGGAAAAGAATACGGGCTATGCGGAGATATGTTAACGGGCAATAGTATTGTTAAACGCAATACCGCATAAATCAGCACAATAGCGCCGAAGGAAATAAAATGCATTGCGACGGAATTCTTGGGAAGTTTTGCTTTTAGGCCTAAGATCAACACGCAAAAAGGAATGAATATTAAAAAGCCGGCTTCTTTGGAAAGCAGCGCGCATACAAAACTTGCCAGCGATACCAAATACCATATGCCCCGCCGAAGGTCAATGTACCTCAGATAACAGGTTACAGCCAATAGAGTAAATAAACTTACCAGTAATTCTGAACGCCCGGATATAAAACTGACTGATTCAAGATGTATAGGGTGGACGCAAAATAATAAACTGCTCAATAACGCAAAAAGATAATCTCCGAATAACCAAAAAATAATATAAAAAACCAAGAGGGTATTTATCGCGTGGATGAGGATATTTGCAAGATGATAACCGAAAGGATTCAGCTTCCAAACCTGATAATCTACGAAGAAAGACAATGGCTGCATAGGCCGGTAAAATGGATACAAATCGCTCTTGGGGTAATTGGAGAACTCAAATACATCTGTAGTAAAAAGCAGCGGCAGGCGGCTTACGTGCCTTATATTCTCATTGGCATTGATTATAATCTTATCATCATAAACGAAATCGCCGTTTATTGAGTTAGAGAACACGGCCAGCGCGATTAAGAAGAAACCCAAGAAAATGAGAGGTTTTGATACCTTATGCATATTTTATTTATTCAACTCCCTATTTTTAAACTTTATGGAATTATCCAGAAACTCTTTTGTTAATTGATCGCGCGGGTTTATTTTAAGGGCCATTTCAAAATAGCGTATTGCCTCGTCAAACTTCCCCATATTCCCATAGAGCGCCCCGAGATTTCTTATGGCATCAGGGTTAGACGGGTCTATCCGCAAGGCCTCTTTAAAAAATAATTCCGCCTCTTTAAAATAACCGCCCTCAGCCCAATTGATACCCATGCTTATAAATACTACGGCATCATAAGGCGTTACGGAAAATATTTTTTCACAAACCTGGATTGCCATGTCATATTTATTATTCTTAATAAACAACCCGGCCAATTCGGCCATATTACGTAACACAGCCGAAGATTCAGGATTTATTGCGAGCGCCTTATTAAAGGCAGCCAGCGAATCCGCGTATTTACCTTCTTCTTTATAAATTAAACCAAGGTTATTTAACGCTATCTCCTGCTTTGGATTTAAAAAAGCTGCCTTCCGGTATAATTCTTCGGCCTTCTTAAGTTCATTATTCTCTCTGGATATATTTCCCAGCAAAAGATAGGCATCCCAGGCGTAGGGTTCAAGCCGCAGCACTCTTTCTGCTTCATTAATCGCCTGCTTGTAATCTTTATTAACATAATAAGCATTACCTAGGTTCAGATGGGCAATCGTATTATCCTTGTCAACGCTCAAAACATATTTATAAAAAGTAACTTCGTTTTGATAATTAAAGGTTGTTATTATCGTTAAAAATGAGAAATATAAAACTATCGCAATAAATATAGCTTTGCCTAACCTATTGTAATTATCAAGCAAGGCTGCCATATAATAAGCTAAAATGGCGCAAAAACCGATAGACGCGTTATATACGTAATGCTCGCATAAGACTGGGCCAAAATATATTAAAATATCCCTGAGCTTAATAACAGGCAATAGGCCGATAAAATACGCTATTAATCCGAAGGCAATAATCTTATTTCTGCGGAAAACAGCTTCAAATAGCAAATATGCCAAAATCAAAAAAGAACAAAAATAAAATACCGGCTTAAGAAACCAATTATTATCTAATAGCCCTATTTTTAAACTCAGCGGAAGGATAAGCTGCCATAAATAATTATGTAAATATGATAGATACACGGCTATATCTTGGAAAGATAGGGAATTTAAAGCGCCGAGTTTATCGGACGGCATAAAAATATTGCGTAAAATTATATACGCGAGGCCGATTATCACATAAGGCGCCAATGTTATGGCTATCTTTTTCCTGCCTAGCCTGAGAAACAAAGCGCATATAAAAATATAGGCGGGCAGCAATAGGGCGCCTTCCCTGGTAAGGAGTGCCGCAATATAAAATAATACCGAAATATAATAATACCTGTTTTCTTCACGGATTACGCAAGAAATAAATACTGCCAGCGAAGATAGCATAAATAATGTTTCAAGAAGGTTAGACCTGCCGGATATAAAAGCTACTACGCTTACCTGCAAAGGAAGAACACAGAAGAATATCCCGCTTAATAATGCTACCGTCTTATTCTTGAAAAGCAGGTAAATAACCAGAAATACAAGAAAACTATTCAAGCTCTGTAGAATAATGTTATCAAGCCTGTACCCAAAGGGATTAAGTTTCCAAAAAAGATATTCAAAGGAGTAACTCATTAACTGTAAAGGGCGGTAATACTTACTTATGTCCTCCAAATCTTCCGGGTGGAAATGGAAAACGTCCGTTGAAAATATTCTTCCTATTTCAAAATTCTTAACATAAGTATTACCGGTAATCAGGAAGTGGTCGTCCAGTATGAAATCATTATTCAAAGCGTTAAAATATAAGCAAAAACAAATAACAAAAAAACAGGCAAATATTACCGGATTGTTTATTTTAATCTTAGTTAGATACATAAGTTATATCCATTTTATAAATTCTTTAAGCGTAGCAAGAAATATTTTTAATTTTTTAAAAGAGTCTATCGCCCTTAACATTTTAAACGCCCTTTTTGGGGAAGAATAGAATTTAAACATCGCCAATCTCCTCAAATATTCTACCTGCCTTGGCCTAATGCTCCCCGTGTCCATAACATAATTGTTCTGTTCATATAACGCCCAGTCCCCGCTTACCAGCCACCCCTTCTCCTTAGCCATTTTGTAAAGGATTGTAGACGGCCAGGGGACGGCGCAGTAAAATTGGGCAAAGTCTATGTTAAGCTTGTTCAGCCAGTTTATTGTATCTATGCCGGTCTTCATTGTTTCGCCAGGCAAACCAAAGATTACATGGGCGACGACTTCCATGCCCGATGCTTTCGCAAGGGTAACCGCATTTTCTATCTGCTTAACAGAGATATCTTTGCCGGCGGCATCAAGTATTTGCTGGCTGCCTGACTCTACTCCATATCCAATCATCCAGCACCCGGCGCGCCTCATAAGGCCGAGCAATTCTTTATCTACTTTATCCACGCGGCTGTTACATACCCAGCGCACATCCAATCTCCTATATATCATATCCTCACAGAGCCCAACCACGTAATCCCGGTATTCGGTAAAAGATTCGCTCCAGATAAGGAACTGGCTGACGCCAAACCTATTTTTTATATACTCCATTTCATCTGCTATGATTTTAGCATCCCTGAGGCGCACACGGTTTCCATAAAAAGGCTTGGCAGGGCAAAACAAGCATGAGTGAGGGCACCCTTTAGAAGTTGTAACCAAAAGAAATGGCTCTCTGCTAAACGGTAAAAGATAATTTTTTATATCAATGAGTTCCCAGGCGGGAAACGGCAAGGTATTTAAATCATCCTGAAATGCGCGCTCCTGGT
Organism: Candidatus Omnitrophota bacterium; assembly: GCA_028706895.1. Classification (GTDB taxonomy): domain Bacteria; phylum Omnitrophota; class Gorgyraeia; order Gygaellales; family Profunditerraquicolaceae; genus UBA1562. Next base: position 1,785 of record JAQTVG010000084.1, on the reverse strand, counting down.
TATGCTCTATCCTTGAGCCGTTACGAAAAGATAAACCTTTTATTTTAAAAAGCTGATTATCGCCGTTTTTTAATTGCCTGTCAAGCTCTAAAAGGCAAAATTCCGGTTCACCTCGTATTATATAATCAAGGAATGGATCCATTAAAAACGCCTCTTCCGGCAGCGCCGTAACATGCAAGCCAAAAGCCAACGCCTTGATTTCAGGAAAAACTTCTTTCGCAATTCTTGCGCAATCAAGGTCAGAATATATAGACGCTGTTGCTGTATTGATTACAACTAGGTCCGGTTTAAACTCTTCTATATTTATCTTAAGCTGACCAAAAGATATTTCTTCAACGATACAATCATTTAATTTAACCTCTATGCCGTCTTTTAAAAGCATAGCTGCCATGGTTGCCAATGTAACCGGGGGCCACACGGTAGTCCAGGCGCCCTTCCTTTGCATACACCTGCCTTCCCTGACCATTTTTATGCCGTTAACCGCAGGCGGATTAACAAGATAAATTTTCATCAAAGCAGCTTCTTTCTTTTAATCTCATTAAGGACGATAGACGGTTCTACCTGTCTTAAACAAGAATGGTTATTAATGCATCTGCCGTGTTTATAATTCTGAACCCGTATACAAGGGCTGCAATTTAACTTTTTATAAAATACCGTGTCCGATTTACCGTCCGGTCCGTAGATAAGCGGGGTTTCGGGGCCAAAGAAAGAAATTGAGGGGATTTTTAAATAAGCGGCTAAATGCAGGGGGCCGCTGTCATTAGAAATAAATAATTTAAACTTTGTCATTAAGTAAGCAAGCCCCGCCAAAGAAACTCTTCCGGAAAAATTATGGGCATTTGTTTTTTGCCCAGAGCGCATCAGGCTGATTGCAGACTCTACATAGCCAAAGTCGTCTTTTGAGCCTATAAATATTATATGCGCAGAATATAATTTTACCAGCTCTTCGGCCAAAATAACAAAATACTCCTTTGGCCAGCGCCTTAATAAACATAATTCACTCGCGTTTATATTAAAGCCGACTATCGGGCTTACGCCCTCAAGCGACTCTGCCTTGAGTAAATTATCTACAATTATTTTTTGCCCATTCGCGATATTTAAATTGAGAGGTTGAGGAAAAACATCTATATCCTTTTTTACAAGGCCCGCCATATTTAAATAAGAATCTTTTAATTTGGCATCTTCCCTGAAATGTAACGCGTCGGTGAAACAATCACCCCTCCATACGCCGTCATACTGGAAACCTATTCTTCTTCTGGCATTGATTAAATAAGAAACCGCCGATGAAAACCTTGATGTGAACTCTAATTCAAAAGAAATATCAAAAGATTTCTTCCTTAAATAGGAGATTATTTTAAGAATATCAACGCCGAAATGCGCTAAATTCTTGATATCAATATCTATTATTTCATCAAAAAGCCCGGCGATTTCAAAAGCGGGCCTGTTCTGTCTCAAGGTTAAAGCGCAAATATGCGCGCTTGGGAACTTCTTGCGGATAACTTGGAAGAAATCATACGCCAAGATTATGCTCCCGAAACCCCAGAATTTAATAATAAGTATTTTCCCGGCTTCCTGCGTATCGGAAAAATCTCCCTTTCCGGAAAAACGTTTAAATACGGCCAATATCAGGTTTAACAAAAACCCTAAATATTTGTCTAACAGCCTAAGGTATTTTATTTTCATATAACATTTATGGTAATTTTTGAATTTGAACCGCCGGATAGAATATACGATAAGGCGCTAAAGGTTCCGCGCGAGTATTGCGGATTGGACGCAGGATAAGGG
>JAQTVG010000083.1 GCA_028706895.1 Candidatus Omnitrophota bacterium | reverse complement strand
GCGCGGCCAGGATAAATAAAGACAAAAAAAGAGTAAAAATTGCGTCCGAAAGCAATAACCGCTTCAGGTTATTTTCACGGGCTTTAGCCAATAAAAAAGGCATTAAGGAGAAAAACAGGAAGATTGCAAAGAAAATTGTTGCAAATAGCTTATAAAACTCTTGCGGATGCTCAAGTTTAGTTAAATTATCTATTAACCACCAGCGTAGGTCAATCTGCCTGTTCAGCATTCTTAAGCTGCTTTTTATACCTAAACCATTGTTTATGAACCCTCTTGGGCGCTATTGGGGAGGGATTTTACCGAATTCTATAGAGAAATTATATACGCAATATTTTAGCATAGCAAGGGTTTTCTATGGCAAAAATGGCGGGATTTTTTAAAAACTCAACATGCCGCGCAAGCCGCAAACTGCCGCGCAATCAGATGTTTTATCCGCGTACGGGTTAACAACAACCTGCAGGTTAGGGGTCAATATAAAAGCATTATTCACATGATAGCTGTAATAGAATTCATACATTGTCTCGGAATGCGCTATATTAGGCTCGTCAGACTTACGGTAATTCTCTCCTGTAAGCGACTGTGCCACGCCAAAACCTATAAAATCATATTTACGGCCGGCAAGAGGTTCATTAAGCTGTAAACCGCAAGACCAGAAATCCGCAATCTCATATACCCTGCGGTCAGCAAACCCATAACGCAAGAATAACCCAAGCTTATCTTTTACAATTTCCTGGTCAAAGCTTATGCTGAAACCAAACTGGCTGCGTTTTTCTCCTTCATCATCTATCAAAGGAAGTTTTTCGCGGTTTAGATTAAAGATAAAACGATAATTACCTTTCAAGCCTTTAAGCTTAGGAGTAAAACCAAATTCATTAATAAAAAACGTGCTGTTAAAACCATTGCTTAAGCCGACTTTTGTAGAAACAGCGTTCGCCGTAGACGCGCCGGCCTGGAGGTAAAACCAGTTATTGGGAGTAAAACTTGCCATTGCGCCAAGCCCTTTAGCTGGGAATGGAATCGTTAAGCTGTTAGTGAGCGCGTCTGATAAAAACTGTATATCCGCTGAGTTGGCGAAATTATTACAATCAAACCAATCAGACAAATCCAGTTTTCCTGCGGAGAGTTGAAGCTTGTCTTCATATAAATTTTGAGTTAATAATAACCTTGGAATATAAAGGCTGGCATTCTCTCCTGAATTAGAGTTAAACATGGAGAAAGTAGGAATCAGCTTATCTACCCCCTTGTTCTTATCTACTTCCAGCTCTAAATTTAAAAGCGCCCCTTTCCAGAGACGCTGGCTGAATTCCAGGTTCCAATACCAAACCATACGGCTGTTTCCCGTATCGTGTTTACTATAAAGGATTTCCTGCTGCTGGTAATTAAGCAAAAAATAGAATTCGGTGCCGTATTTTTGGGATAATTCTTCGCGGAGTTTTGCAAACGACACTCCCCATTCCTTTTTACCGGGGATCCGTTCCATTTCCTTGGAAATTTCAAGAGGCAGGGGCGCAGAAAAACAAAAACGCGGGCAGAAAGATAAAAATAATGCCGTAAAGAGAAATAAGCGAATACTTAATTTCATATAATTTCTGCTGTACAACCTGGATTGAAAGTATCCGCTTTTTACGTATTAATCCGGTTATATCTATATTCGCCAGATTGTATTGCGCGCTAACACGGGGCTTTGCCGACAAAATAAAAAACTACCCCGCAAACGATAAAGATGACTCCTGTAAGTATGCGTTTCTCGAGGAGCCACTCATGGAAACTGTATATATTATTTTCCAGCTTCGGAAGCATTTTTTTACGGACTCCGCTGATTTCGCGCGATAAAGTTTCTTCAATGCTGCGGTAATTGCCGTAAAGCAAAAGCAAAAAACCTACAAATACCACTAACGGGCTAAGGTATATCATAAAAAACTTTAATACTTCAAAAAAACCAATTTCCCCATTCATGGATTCCCTCCTTTTATTTGTAGTTTTTCTTTTCTAATATTATAAATTTAACTTTTTATTTGTCAACATATTATAGGGCCGCCGCGCTATCAGGCCTTAACCGGCACTCCCCAGATATCCCTGGCGTATTCACTGACTGTCCTGTCAGAAGAGAATTTCCCGGATTTAGCAACATTTATAATAGACTTTTTAACCCAGTTATTTTTATCGCTGTAAACTTTAGCGACCTTATCCTGCATGGCGCAATATTCGTTAAAATCAGCGCAGATAAAAAATGTGTCCGAATACAACAGGTGGTCCGTGATATGGCGGAATATATCGTGTTCTGCGCAAGAAAAATAATTATCATTAATCAGCTTTATTGCCTCTTTTAATAACGGCGAATTCTGGATATAGGCCTGCGGCATATAATTATTCTGCTTTAATTTATTAATATCCTCAACGCGTAATCCAAAAATAAAAATATTATCTTTTCCCACGGCATCCGCAATTTCAATATTTGCTCCGTCATAAGTGCCGATAGTAAGCGCCCCATTTAGCATAAATTTCATGCAGCCGGTGCCGGAGGCCTCTGTTCCGGCGGTGGATATCTGTTCTGACAAATCGCTTGCGGGAAAAATACGCTCAGCCAAAGATACCCGGTAATTCTCCAAAAAGACTACTTTTAGCTTATCTTTTATATCTTTATCCTTATTAATAACCTCGGCAATATTATTTATGAATTTAATAATGAGCTTTGCCATAAAATATCCGGGCGCCGCCTTACCGCCTAAAATACAAGTGCGGGGCACGAACTCTTGCTTTGGGTTGTTTTTTATCCTGAGGTACTGCGCAATAATATAAAAAGCAAACAATAGCTGCCGCTTGTATTCATGGATACGCTTTACCTGGACATCAAAGATAGATTCGGGATTAACTACTATGTTGTTATTCTTATATATATAATCTGCGAGGGCAGCCTTATTCTCTTTTTTTGCCTTTTCCCATTTTTTGCGGAAAGAAGCGTCTTCGGTAAATTTAAGCAGTTTTTGTGTCTGGTAGAGGTCAGTTACCCACTTATCGCCTATTGTCTCTGTAATTAAATTTGAGAGCCCGGGGTTTGCCTTATGCAGCCATCTTCTTTCTGTAATGCCATTAGTCTTATTGTTGAACCTCTCCGGGAAAATTTCATAGAAATCTTTAAAAATCTCTGTTTTTAAAAGGTGGCTGTGGAGCTCTGACACCCCGTTAACAGAATGCGAACCAATTATGGCAAGATAAGCCATGCGCACTGCCCGGGGCTCTGTTTCTTCAATAATTGATATCCTTCTTAAAATATCATTATTCACGGAAAACTTCTTTGATGCGTCAGACAGGAACCTCCGGTTTATCTCGTAGATAATCTCCAGGTGCCTGGGTAAAAGATTTTCAAATATGGCGACCGGCCATTTTTCTTGCGCCTCCGGCATCACTGTATGGTTGGTATAGGCGAAGGTGTTAACTGTAATATCCCAGGCGATATCCCAATCCAGCCCCTCGACATCCACAAGGATACGCATCAGCTCAGCTATAGAAACAGAAGGGTGTGTATCATTGAGCTGAATCGCTACTTTCTCGGGGAACTTCCTTAAATCCTTATTTTCCGTTTTAAATCTCCTTATGATATCTGCTAGTGATGCTGCACAAAAGAAATATTCCTGTATCAGGCGCAGGAACTTCCCGCGGTTCACATTATCATTCGGGTAGAGTACTTTAGAAATAGTCTCTGTTTCAATCTTGGCGTAAACTGCGCGCTCATAGTCGCCATCATTAAAATATTCCAAATCAAAATCTTCTGTGCTGCGCGCAGACCAGAGCCTTAAAGTATTTACTATATCATTTTTGTATCCTGGGACGGGAATATCATAAGGCATAGCTAAAACATTCTTGGTATCCACCCACTCCACGCGCAACTTCATATTTTCGTCGGTAAACATGCGCGTACGGCCAAAGAGCCGCACTTTTACCTTGTATTCCGGCCTCTCGAATTCCCAGGGGTTACCGTTACTAAGCCAGGCATCGGGAAACTCAACCTGGTTTCCGTTAATTATTTTCTGCCTGAAAATTCCGTAATCATAACGTATCCCGTATCCGTGCGCGGGAATAGATAAAGTTGCCATTGAATCCATAAAACAGGCGGCCAACCTCCCCAAACCGCCATTACCCAGCCCTGCATCGTATTCACACTCGCGTAATTCTTCTATATCAAGCCCCAATACCTCCATAGCCTGCATTGTCTCTTTCCACAGGCCGAGGTTGTCAATATTTGTCTCTAACAGCCTTCCGATTAAAAACTCCAGGGAAAAATAATACACCCTCTTTAAGTTTTGGTCGTGGAATCTTTCCTGGGTTATCAGCCACTGCCCGATAAGCCTATCCCGCATGGCAAGCGCCAGGGCCATAAATGTATCATTCTGCGTTGAGGTATATTTATCTTTACCCAGCCTATACTCAAGATTGTTCCAAAAAGAATATTCAATGCCTCTTTTTGTCATATCTTTCTGGACTTTTACCCAGTTGGTCTTCTTGCTGTTGCCCGGCTTAACCATTAACCTCCTCCTGATATTTAGAATTCACGCTTCCTAACGGAAATTATTCCGATTAATCACAATTCTATCAACTCGTAATCAACGCTGCCAAGCCCTATTTCCTGGGCATGCAGGAGTTGCTTTAAGCCATCCTGCTCAGGGTGGCTTGCCTTAAAAATATCCTTGCCAGAGGCTTTATTTACCAAATCAAAACTTGCTTTATCAACGCTTACAGGGTCAAGGGATGCTAATATCCCGACATCAGGGGCGATTCTCGGATTCTCTGCACCCCAACAATCACATTCCTTATTGATTTTAATGGCGAAGTTTATAAACCCCGTTTTATTAATCTTATCTTTGAGTACCGCCAGGCTGTATTCAACCATCTTTTCCTGTACTTTATCGCCCGCCTGAAAATCTATAAACATTGCCATTGTAGGGCAAACAGCCATACAGCTTGCGCAGCCGATACACTTTTGGCTGTCAATTACAGACTTGCCGTTTTCAATATGAATTGCACCCACCGGGCATATTATCTCACATTCACCGCAGCCGATACACTTATCCGCATACACAACAGGAGAAACATCGCAATGCTGGGCAAGTTTGCCCTGCCTCGTGGCGCAGCCCATACCGATATTTTTCAATGCCCCGCCAAATCCCGTCAATATATGGCCTTTAAAATGATTAACCGCCATAATCGCATCCGCATCAATAAAAATACGGGCGAGCTTTGCGTTCTTGATAAATTTCTGGTTTATTTTTATTTCAATTGCTTCTTCCTGCCTGGCATCATCCGGTATAACTACGTCTGCCCCCGTTACTTCTTTTGTAAACCCGTGTTCACGGGCAATCTCCAGGTGGTCTGTTGAATTCAGGCGCCTGCCGCGATAAAGCGTATTTGCATCCGATAAAAAACAG
>JAQTVG010000082.1 GCA_028706895.1 Candidatus Omnitrophota bacterium | reverse complement strand
AAAACCATATTGCACTCCGTCAAACCTGGCGAGGTTGGAACTCGCCTCTGCCGTAGCAACTATATAATAAACCGGTACTGCGTATTGCGTATGCGGCAGGGAAACTGTGCCATAGCTGGCCCCTAAACTCTTTAGTTTATTTATAGCTTCTTCTGTTATTGCTTTAACCTCTTTATCTAAACCTTCAATAAAATACTCTTTGGGAATACCGATTTTTATCTTATTAATATCCGCATCTAAAGACCTGATGTAATCCGGCACTTCAATATTAATAGAAGTAGAATCGGATGGGTCATATCCGGCAATGGCATTCAATAATATGGCGCTATCCTTGACATCCTTGGTAATTGGCCCTATCTGGTCAAGGCTTGAAGCAAAAGCGATTAATCCGTAGCGCGAAACCCGCCCATACGTGGGCTTAAGCCCGACTACCCCGCAGAACGACGCTGGCTGGCGTATAGAACCGCCCGTATCCGAACCTAAAGCCATAATCGCCTCATCAGCGGCCACTGCAGCGGCCGACCCTCCCGATGAACCACCGGCAACCGTATTTAAATCCCACGGATTATGCGTTGGGCCATAACAGGAATTCTCCGTGGATGAACCAAACGCAAATTCATCCATATTAGTCTTTAGCGCTAATACCGCTGCCCCTGCCTCTTTTAATTTCTTTATCACTGTGGCATCATATGGGGGCTTAAAACCGGACAAAATCCTGGAGCAACATTCGGTATTATGTCCTTTAGTGCAAATGTTATCTTTAATGGATACGGGGATGCCTTTTAAAACAGATGAGGTGTGCTGGGAATCTATCGGTAAATCCAAGGGGCTGGAATCAGAATACCTGGTGTAGGCCTTAACTTTACTATCTACGCCTTTAATCCTTCTACCCAAAGAATCAACTATGTCTTTAGAATTAACCTCAGCCTTATTTATCTTATCAAGCAATTCGTGGGCTGTTAATCTATTTAAATCCATTACCGTTCCTTTACTAAATTATTCAATGATTTTCGGGACGCCAAAGAAATTACCTTGTTTATGCGGGGCATTATCCAGCGCTTCCTTGCCGGGCAAAGATTCCAGCGGCAAGTCTTGCCTCAGGACATTATTAACAGGCAAGATATGGCTTGTAGGCGCAATCTCTTTGACATCGAGTTTTTTCAGCTTATCAATAAAATCCAATATCTCCTGAAGTTCTTGAGATAATTTATCTAACTCTTTGGGCTCTAAATCAATACGCGCCAGGTGTGCTACATATTTAACCGTATCTTTGGTTATTGCCATATTCAAACTCCTTGGTATATAGTAACTTCTAATAATAACACCCTTTGCCTAAAAAGTCAATTTATAATGGAGTAATTGGGGACAGCGCCCTATTTTTCTCCGGCTATCTGCCGTTCAAAAAAAATAGGGCGCTGTCCCCATTAAAAACGTGATTAAATAAAAAATTATTTGAACAAACTTTGGGGGGTGGGCATAAGACTGATTTTTAAAGAATGCATAAAAAGGACAAGGAATAACTGGCCATTATGGACAGCGTATATACTCCCTTTTACCCGGTAAAAAAACTTTTCCAGGCGATCCCTGGTGTTACGTTCTTTCAGAACATACAAATAAGGCTCGGGCTTGGAGAGCTGTTTATCCGTGATTTCCTTTACTAAACAAATAAAGTGCCTGTGGATAATACTGCGTATGCCCTGCTTGTCTATAGTTTCTGAGCTGGACAGTATTCTTCTTTTTTTACTTTCGGAAGTAAGATTTTTAAAAAGCAGGTCGCGCATATGTTCTCCTGTTTATCTTAAATATAAGCCGGGTTGCTTAATATTTAGTATTTCTCCCTGCCCAATAAGGGCGCACCAAACAATCCTTTATGTTTGGGTGTTTTTTGCTGATGCAACCCGGCCATCCCCTCACTCTTGCGGCTGGCGGGGATTTATTAAGACGGCGAATATCAATTTAAGTATAACACCCCGGCATACCGGTTTTCAAGGCAATAGGGCAGTAATTGGAAACCGTTTTCTTTTGAGAGGGTAATTAAGTTAAAAAAGGCGGGGTTCTTTTCCCTGCAATATTCTTTTTACATTAGTTTTATGCCGCAGGATAATGAATGCAGAAAGGAGTATGCTTGTATATATTAAAATATCAGGCTGTTTTAATAAAAACATGTATACCGGCAGCGCCGCACCGCTTAATATTGAGGCCAGTGAAACAATCCTGGTGATAATAAAAATAACCAGCCAAGTTGCGATTACCAGGGCAAATACCGCTTTTATGCCGGCCACCTTAACTGCTAAACCCAATAACACACCCAAGGTCGTAGCCATGCCCTTGCCGCCTTTAAATTTTAAAAATACCGTCCAATTGTGCCCGCATATACAGCAAAAACCTAAAAGCACGCGCAGCGTTATTTCGGAAACTCCAGTAGCTCTGGCTGCCAAAACATTCCCCAAAAAGAATACGGCTACAAACCCTTTCAGGACGTCAATAAGCAATACGGATATGCCCGCGGGTTTACCCAAAACCCTTAAGGCGTTAGTTGCCCCGACATTTCCCGAGCCGAACTTGCGGATATCTATCCCCTTTAAAACGCGCCCGAAAATATAGGCCGTAGGTATAGAACCGAGAAGATAACTAGCGAATATTCCTGGAATTATCCAAAGCATAGAGCGTTTTAAACCCCCTTCTCACATAATCAAATCCCGATATAATGGTAAGAAGCGCCGCTATCCACCAGAAAACAGGCGAAAGGCGTAACTGCAGAAGCACGGCAATAACTGAAAACATCTGGAAAGTTGTGGTAAGTTTGCCCCATTTTGTAGGTGAAACTTTAATATCCTGTTTAACAATGTAAATAACCATGCTTCCTAAAAGTATAATCAAATCGCGGCTTATAACAATCAAAGTGACCCAAAGAGGGAATCTTACGGCGAAATCTTTTTCAAAGGTGAGGCAAAGAAAAGCGCTCATAAGCAGGAGTTTATCTCCCAGAGGGTCAAGGATCAGCCCGGCCTTAGAGTATTGTTTAGATTTCCTGGCGATATATCCGTCAACCGCGTCTGAAATAACTCCGAGGATAAAAATACCTAAAGCGACAAACCTGAGATAAACCCTGTCTGGAGAATAATAGATAAGGCAGGCGACAAAAAACGGGACGCTTAATATCCTGAAGGTTGAGATTTTATTTGCGAAGTTCATAGTTCGGCTCGTTTCACTTTATCATTCTGAGGCGCTGCGGGGGCCAATAAATGACTAATGCCCTGCCTAAAATATTCTTGCGCGGCACAAAACCCCAATACCGGCTATCCTGCGAAGAAGCGGAATTATCTCCCAGGACAAAAAAACTATCCTGCGGTACCTTTATTTTTACTCCCTCCTGCCCGTAATCTCCACGGTTATAATAATACCTCTGGTTAAAAATAGAATCTACCAGGGGTTTCTCATTAATGTATATAGTGCCGTCCCTGATTTCTACTGTTTCCCCGGGCAAGCCTACAAGCCGCTTTATAAAATCCTTTTTGGGGCTTTCAGGATAGATAAAAACAATGACATCGCCCCTCTTCGGCTGCCTTACAGCAGGCAAACTTGAATTCACCAAGGGTATTTTTGCGCCGTATATAAATTTATTTACAAGAATCAGGTCCCCTTCTAAAAGCGTGGAACGCATAGAGCCGGTGGGGATTTTAAATGCCTGGATTATAAAGGTCCGGATAACCATTGCCAGGATAAAAGCAATAATAATAGACTCTACCCAGTCGCGGATTACTGATTTATTCTTGCTCATTGTATTTTTAACACCTCCAAAAATGCCTCCTGGGGAATCTCTACCTTGCCAAATTGCTTAAGCCGTTTTTTTGATTCCTTCTGGTGTTCCCAGAGTTTGCGCTTACGGGTTATATCGCCTCCCGAACACTTGCTGGTCACGTGCTTGCCTACGGGCTTTATTTTTTGAGAAGCAAGAATCTGGGTGCCTACAGCCGCCTGGACACTTACTTCAAATAATTGCCGCGGTATTAGTTCTTTAAGCCTTGTCACCAGCGCTTGCGCCTTATAAATAACTTTGTCCTTATGCATTAACGAAGAAAATGCGTCGCAGACCACTCCGTTTAACATTATATCCAGTTTTACCAGTCTTGTAGGAAGGTATCCTCTTAACTCGTAATCTAAAGATCCGTACCCTTTGGTAAGGGATTTTACCTTGTCATAAAAATCCACGATTATTTCAGAAAGCGGCATATCAAATATTAGTTTTACCCTGTCCACTCCCAGGTATTCGCTGGATTTAAAAGTCCCGCGCCTGGATTTGGCGAGTTCACATACAGGGTCTATATTTTCTACTGGTATAATCATCAGCAGGCTCACAAACGGCTCCTGCGCCTCCTGAATATCCTGCGGGGGCGGTAATTTCGCCGGCGTGTCCACATCCTGGATTTCGCCGTCTCTCTTTCTTACCCTATACACAACATTAGGCACGGTCAATATAAGGTTTAAATTATATTCCCTCTCAAGGCGCTCCTGCACTATCTCCATATGCAATAACCCCAGGAAACCGCACCTGAACCCCGAACCGAAGGATTGCGAGTTTTCAGGCTCGTATACAAAAGAGGCGTCGGATAATTTTAACTTATCAACTGCATCGCGAAGCTCCGAAAAATCCCCCGGATTAACCGGATAAATCCCGCAAAAAACCAAAGGCTTAAGTGTCCGATAACCCGGGAAAGCCTCCAGGCAGGGATTTTTAGCATCAGTAAGGGTATCTCCTATTATAATCTCTCTGGCGTCGCGTATGTTCGCGTTAAAATAGCCTACTTCGCCGCAGGTCAAAGAATCTGCTTTAGTATATTGTAAATTTTTAAATACGCCTAATTCTTCTATTTTATAAGTCTTGCCGGAATGCATCATTTTTATCTGTGTGCGTATATCAAACTGGCCGTCCACAACCCTGACAAAGACTACTACTCCTTTAAATATATCAAAACGGCAATCAAAAACCAGGGCCTTAAGCGGCCGCGATATTTCGCCTTGAGGAGGAGGAACAACTTCAACTATCTTCTCCAATATATCCTCAATGCCAATACCTTCTTTGGCAGAAGCCATGATTATATCTTCTTCCTTAAAACCCAGCGTGCTGATAATCTGGTCTTTGACGCGCGGTATATCGACGCTGGTGAGGTCAATCTTATTTATCACGGGTATAATTGTCAGCTTATTATCCTTGGCAAGGTAATAATTGGCGACGGTTTGGGCCTCAATACCTTGCCCGGCGTCAACTACCAGGACCGCGCCCTCACAGGCGGCAAGCGACTTAGAAACCTCGTAAGTAAAATCTACGTGGCCAGGGGTATCAATAAGATTCAAGATATAATCCTTCCCGTCCTTGGCATGATACGATAACCTGACCATAGAAGCTTTAATAGTAATGCCGCGCTCTTTCTCCAGG
>JAQTVG010000081.1 GCA_028706895.1 Candidatus Omnitrophota bacterium | reverse complement strand
TTTCTCTGACAACCGCTATTGGTTCGGCAAGCAGCGCCTTTTCCGGGCTATTCTCCGCCGGCAAGGGCACTTGGATATATTCGCCGCAGGTGGTAATGCCTATTTTTGATATGCAGACCTGGGCAGAATATAGAGTGAGTGAAGCAGAGCGGAAGATCGCGCTGACTAATTATGAGAAAACCATTCAGACGGCCTTTAGAGAGGTAGCCGACGTTCTTGCTGTGCAAGGTACAATAGATCAGCAAATAGCGGCGCAACAGTCCATGGTTGATTCTGAACAAAAGGTTTATTATCTCTCAAGTAAACGCTACGCAAATGGGATTGATAGCTATCTGAGTGTCCTGGACGCGCAGCGGTCGCTTTATAGTGCACAACAGGAGTTAATTTACCTGCAACTCTCCAAATTCGTCAACGAGGTTAAGACTTATGCGGCGTTGGGCGGAGGCGGGCTGGATGAGGTGCCTGGGTATAAGCAAGATAGCCGGGACTCCCTTGTAGAAAAGACTCTATCGTTGTTGGGCCTTGATTCTAGAAAATCGGAGCGCTGAAGAATTCATATATACCACAGTGTTTTAAAAATAGCCGCACCAGTTATGGTTTTATTTCCTGCTTTCTTGATTCCTTGAATAATCCCCAATATATAGTATAATATCCCTACAATTTCAGCCTGATGACATTGCTTGATTTTTGGGCACTTTTCCGGATTAATTTATTAGATGGATAAAAAACGCGTTGTTGTAACAGGTTTTGGTATTATAACTTCAAATGGAATAGGCAGGAGCGCATTTAGTGAGGCGCTTTTTAAGGGTATATCTGGAATAAAGCCTATTTCTTTATTTGATACTTCAGAGTTTAAAGTTAAAACAGCCGGAGAAATCAAGGATTTCCGCCCGCAGGATTTTCTCGGTGATAAGGGCTTGCGCAATTTAGACCGTAGTACCAGGCTTGTTAATTCCGCGGCCAAATTGGCGCTTCAGGACGCCGGTTTAGAAATAACTGATGCTAATACAGCTGATACCGGAGTTACGATAGGCACGACCCTCGGCAGCGTCAATAGTATAAGTGAGTTTGACAAAGAGGCGATGAAAGAAGGGCCTCATTATGTTAATCCCGCTCTTTTCCCTAACACGGTTATAAATTCTCCATCAAGCCAGGTTTCCATAAGGTTTAATATAAGAGGGTTTAACGCCACTATTTCTACGGGGTTTGCATCCAGCCTTGACGCAATAAATTATGCCGCGGATTTTATAAGATTAGGCAGGGCGAAGACAGTTTTAGCCGGAGGAGTGGAAGAGCTTTGTGTCCAGACATTCCTGGGTTTTTATAAAACGGGATTTCTGGCAGGGCTAAAAGATAGCAGCGCGGAATTATCCTGCCCTTTTGATAAAAGAAGAAACGGTATAATTCTGGGGGAGGCTTCTTGTATATTAATCCTGGAAGAATTAGAATCGGCGTTAGAGCGCAAGGTAAAGGTATACGCCGAGATTTTAGGATTTGGCACTGCTTTTGACCCTTATAGAGTAAATAAATATAGCCTGAGGACAGAAGGCCTTAAAAACGCGATTGGAACAGCTTTAAATAAATCCTCTCTTGATGCTGATAAAATAGATTATATTTGTTCCGGCGCAAATTCCACAATAGAAGGGGATTTATTTGAGACTATGTGTGTAAAAGAAGTGTTTGGCGAAAGAACCAAAAAAATCCCCATTAGTTCTGTTAAGTCAATGATAGGAGAGTGTTTCAGCGCTTCCGGAGCCTGCCAGGCAGCCGGCAGTATTTGCGCGATAGAAAAACAGGCTTTACCGCCGACAATCAATTATCAGGAAAAAGACGACAGGTGTGATTTAGATTATGTTACCGGCGGCGCACGCAACGCCAAAGTTGATAATATATTAGTTAATGCTTTTGGCCCGAGCGGTTGTAATTCTAGTCTGGTAATTTCTCGGTTTCGGAGTTAAAATATATGTTTAAAGACAAGGTGGCTATAGTCACAGGGGGTTCAAGAGGTATTGGCCGTGAGATAGTTTTGATGCTGGCCAAAAACGGCGCGGATGTAGCTTTTACTTATCTGACAAATAAAGATGCTGCGGAAGAAGTAGCGCTTGAAATAAAAAAGTTAGGCAGAAGAGCCCTTGCGATGCAGGTGGATACACGGGACTTTGATAAATCAAAAGAATTTATAGATAGGACAAAACAGGAGTTCGGGAGACTGGATATCCTGGTCAATAACGCCGGCATTACAAAAGATAAGGCGCTTATGATGATGAGCAAGGAAGACTGGCTTAGCGTTATTGATACTAATTTAAACGGATTATTTAATCTGGCCCGTAACGCCGTCGTTACTTTCTTAAAGCAGAAGAGCGGCAATATTGTAAATATTACTTCTATAACCGGAATAGTAGGAATGGCCAGGCAAACAAACTACGCGGCATCCAAAGCAGGGATAATCGGTTTTACTAAAGCCCTGGCTAAAGAAGTAGCTCCTTATAATATACGGGTCAACGCCGTAGCTCCGGGTTTTATCGGGACGGATATGGTAGCGGGTTTAAAGGAAGAATACAAAAAGGCCTTGGCAGAAAATATACCTTTAGGCAGGTTCGGTGAACCGGCCGAAGTAGCAAATGCAGTTAAATTCTTACTAAGCGAAGAAGCCCGTTTCATAACAGGGCAGGTTGTTGTTATAGATGGGGGTTTATCGCTAAAATAATCAAACAGAAGGAGGAATAGTAAATGCAAGATATTGATGCAGAGATTAAAGAATTAATAGCTACTATTATTGAGAAGGACGCCAGCCAAATTGACCCCGACGCCAGGTTTATTGAAGACTTAGGGGTTGATTCCATGATGGCCCTTGAGATTTTAGCGGCTATTGAGAAAAAATATAAGATTGTTATTCCCGAAGAAAGGCTTCCGGAATTTATAACTTTAAACGCGACTATAAAAATAGCAAAAGAGTATTTAGCCGATAAGAAATGATGAGCAGTCTTAATATTGAAGAAATTTATAAGATATTGCCACAGCGTTTCCCTTTTGTAATGATTGACAGAGTCACGGAACTTGAGCCCAGGAAGAAAGTAGTAGCGCTCAAGAATGTAAGTTATAATGAAGAATTTTTCGCCGGGCATTTTCCTAATAATCCGGTTATGCCCGGAGTTTTAATCATAGAAGCGATGGCCCAGGCGTCAATAATACTTTTTTGCGGGGGTAAGGATGCTTGTGCGGATAAAAAGCTAATTTATTACCTGGGCGCAGTAAAGACCAGGTTTATGCATCCTGTTGTACCCGGAGACCAACTTATAATTACGGTTGAGCCTTTAAAGATAATTTCCCGCGCGGCGATAGTCAAAGCAAAGGTGCAGGTTTTAGATAAAGAGGTCGCTTCGGCTGAAATCAGCCTTGTCGCTAAATAATAGATGAGTAAGCGTATAGTTATTACCGGCCTTGGCATTATTTCTTCAATAGGCATAGGCAAAGATAATTTCTGGAATTCCCTCATAGAAGGCAAATCCGGCATAACCCAGGTTACTTCATTTGATACTTCAGGTTTTCCCACGCATTTTGGCGGTGAAGTCAAGAATTTTAACCCTTATCAGTTTGTCAGCAGAAGAAGATTTTCTAAAATCGGGCGCGCTTCTTGCCTTGCAATAGCCGGCGCAAAACTTGCCCTGGAAGACGCAAGAGCCAGTATTGCTGATTACAAAAAGGAGAGGGCAGGGATTTGTGTAGGCACAACAATGGGCGAGACGCAGGTCCTGGAAAGAATAAATGAAGATTGGTTGAAGCGAGGCGTAGATGCGATACAACCGGAATCAATTCCGCGGTATCCCTCTAATGTGCTTTCTTCTAATGTCGCGATAGAGCTAAAATTAAAAGGGCCTAATTATGTTATTCCTTGCGCCTGTGCAGCGGGTAATTATGCTATCGGTTACGCGTACGATATCATTAGGTCCGGGGACGCGGATATTATGCTTGCCGGGGGAACGGATGCTTTTTCAAGAATTGCTTTCATCGGGTTTAACCGCCTTTTCGCGGTAGCGCCCGAAAAGTGCCAACCTTTTGATAAAAACAGGAAAGGGATGATAGTAGCAGAGGGTTCAGGAATGGTAGTTTTAGAATCTTATGAAAATGCGTTAAAGAGGAAAGCTACTATTTACGCGGAAGTCTTGGGTTACGGATTGAGCTGCGATGCCCACCATATGACTGCCCCGTTTTCTGAAGGCATAAAAGAGGCCATTGAAAAAGCCTTAAGGCAAGCCGGTGTTATGCCGGAAGAAGTGAGCTATTTTAACGCGCATGGCACAGGGACACTCGCCAATGATAAAGAAGAGTGCCTTGCCATAAAAAAGGTCTTTGGAGAACACTATAAAAAGTTACCCGTGAGTTCCATAAAATCTATGCTTGGGCATACAATGGGCGCAGCAAGCGCCATTGAAACTATCGCCTGTTGCCTGGCGGTAAAAAATGATGTAATCCCGCCGACAATAAATTATCAGACTCCCGACCCTGAATGTGACATTGATTGCGTTCCCAATGTTTGCCGCAGGCAAAAAATAAATATTGCCCTCAACAGCTCTTCTGCATTCGGCGGAAATAACGCCTGCCTCGTATTAAAAAAGTTATCTTAAATCCTTTAGCCCGGGGTCAAATCTCTCCGGTTCGACAAATCTTGCGATTATTTTAGAGAATATATTCAGGAAGGGGTTTAATAATTTTACGTAGATATAAAGAGGTACGAGTTTTGCGCCTAAGCGTATCTTTGGTTTGTAATCAGTTATGCCCATTTGGTAAAAACGCAGGCCATTCTTTATGCAGTACTCTATGTTATTAACAAATGTTACATAGTAAAGATGGTATTTGTGCGACAATTCCTTATCAAAACCGATAAATTTATCTATTGCCGTTTTCCCTTTTATGAACAAGAGGTTAAAAGAAATAATATCCTTTTCATCGCGCACGATGAAGAATTTGGCGACGCCGGGCATATTACGGCTTATATTCACAAAGAACTCCGGGGTCAGGGTTTCAAAATGCACTTCGGAGTCGGTGAAATTATTCATATATAATTGATAAACCCTGTCTTTTATATCATCTATATTTTCTACAATTTCAATCTTTAGTTCTTTGAGCATTGAAGCTTCTTTTACTTTTTTTCTGATATTTTTGCGCGTATTCTTTCCCAGCCCGTCTATATAATCATCTATTGACGGCGCATTTATTTCAATCGCGCTATTAGGAAAACTATTCATTTTGGCAAAGCCATTTTTTGCCAGATACTTGGCTAATGCCCCGTGTTTTTCGGCAAGATTATAGAATAGTATCGCGGATACCATTTCTTTTTTGGATAAACGGTATAATTCAGCTAAGGCCCGGCCCATTATTTCTTGCGGGTTTTCTTCGGGGGATACCCCAATATACAATTCTTCACAGGTGGGGAACCCCACGAATAACATTTTTGCCCTAAGGAAGCG
>JAQTVG010000080.1 GCA_028706895.1 Candidatus Omnitrophota bacterium | reverse complement strand
CTATTCAACGGCACATATTACTTTAGTAGCTAACCTCTTTAAGCATGACTACGATAAGCTTTATAGCAACCAGAATATCAATGAAAAGTTCTTTTATAGCCCGGATGGCAATAAATTGGGCGCCTTCGCCACCCTCGGTTTAATTCATAAGCTTGAAAAAAGGAAATTTGATGAGGTGATTATTCTTATCGGCAGACCCACTTATTATGGTTACAGAAAAGCCAAGTTATTGGCAAATTTTAGCGGTGCTAAAAAAGCTAAGCTGTATTTTGTCAGGACGGGGGTTTCTGAACCATTGAGGCCTTTGGCGTCTTTAGGGCTCTTGGGGGCTTCATTGTACGGCAGCGTCTTATTAGCCGGGGTTTTAACATTATTTTTTATTTTTATTGTAATACCGCTAAAACTAAGGAAGCTTTTTAAAAGATGAATATTCTTTTTCTCTCCAAAGATTATCCTCCTAAGCAGATTGGGGGAGTCGGAACATATATTTATGAAATGGCGCATCTTTTGACAGGAGCCGGCCATAAAGCTTTTGTTATTACTGAAGCTATTGAACAGCCCATGGATTATGTTGATAAGGGCGTGTATGTCTTTAGGGTGCAACCAAAAAGAAACCGTTTATTTGATGCTGTAAGAGCAAGCTTGGGGGGTTTCCTGGAAAGGATGGAATATAGTTACGCAGTTTCCAGGAAAATTAAACAAGTGGCCTCTAAACATAAGATCGATATTATAGAGAGCTGCGAAGCCCGCGCAGAAGGATTTTGGTATTATTTTCTTAATAAGAAACCGCCTTTAGTAATTAAGCTTCATACGCCGGAAGGGATTGTTTATAAATTGAACCGTAACCGGCAGACAAAAGACCGGTTATTAATAGAAAAATTAGAAGAATGGTGGATACGCCGCGCTGACAGGATTATAGGGCTTAGCGAAGCAATCGTCGGCCTGACGCAGCGGCATTATCACCTCAAGTTCAAGAATCCCCCTATTGTAGTAAATCCGGTTAATATTAATTTTTTTAAACCTGCCGCGCATTCTGATGATAATAAAAATATTCTTTATAGCGGCAGGCTTGAATTCCGCAAAGGGGTCCATATTTTAGCGCGGGCAATACCCCGCGTTTTAGAAAAGTTTCCAGAGGCAAAATTTATTTTTATCGGAGATGACTGCGGAATGAAGCTGCATCTTTTAGAGGAAATAAGCCGGCTTAAAGCCCAGGCATCCGTAGAATTTATTGATCAGGTGCCGCAGGATAAATTAGTTGATTATTATCAACAAAGCGCAGTCTGTGTTGTGCCTTCATTATGGGAAAACCATCCTTATGCAGTTTTAGAAGCAATGGCTTGCGGCAAGGCGGTTATTGCATCTGGTGTGGGGGGGATCCCTGAGATTATAAAAGATAAATATAGCGGAATTTTAGTTTTGCCGGGGAGTTTTATATCTTTAGCAGAAGCCATAATCGGGGTGTTGGGTGATAATGGCCTGCAAAGAATGCTGGGTGATAACGCAAGGAAATACATTGAAGACAAATACGCTTCTTCGGCAGTTGTCCAGGAGAACTTAAAAGTATATAAAGAATTATTAGCTTAAGAGCCGTTAAATTATGCTCCCGTTATTTTTTAAGCCGAAAATTATGGTTTTTTTCATTTCATTCCGGTGTAACTTGCGCTGCGCCATGTGTTATGCGTGGGTTAAACAAAAACAAATTAAAGAGCTTTCAATCGAAGAAATTGCGAAGATTTTTGACGATAAATTGCTTATAAATAACTTGGAGATTATAAATATTACCGGAGGCGAGCCGACATTACGGGATGATTTAGGGCAGATTGTTAAGATAATCCTGCAAAAATGCATCCGTCTAAAGCGTATTGACATATCTACGAACGGAGTAAATACGGCACAGGCCGTTGACCAGATTGAGCGCATATTGGCGTTATTATTGCCGACGGATGTTAAGTTAACGGCAAGCATTTCTCTAGACGGCGTTGGCAAGGCGCATGAACGAATAAGGGGGGCCGGGGGCATATTTGTCAAAATTGAAGAAACGATAGATGAGCTGAAAAAACTTATGTCCCTGTACCCGTTTTTTTCCCTGGGTTTTAATATGACCATAAGTAAATTAAATTATTCGGCGATAGAAGAGGTAAAAAGATACGCGTTGCAAAAGGGTATTGGCGTTAATTTTACATTGGCGGCGATTTCAGATATCGGAGTAGAAAGCGCCAAAGTTAGAAAAGAATTTGAAATGAATCAGGACGAGAAGAATAAAGTTGTAGTGTCTTTAGAGGATTTATCGCGGGCGAATATGATAAACCAGCGGTACGCGCAGTTTCTTTTAACTTGGCTAAGGAAACAGAGGCGCAGCGGCGGGTGCGCTTTTAAAGCGGCCAAGGCCTTTCTGGTTGAGCCTGACGGCGCGACTTATCTATGCGGCAATTTTAAAGAGGCAGGCGTTGGGAATATCAGCAAAGAGCCTCTTGAATGCATGCTTAAAAGAAGCCGCAGCGTATTAAGGAGCATACCTAAAAATTGCGCAAGCTGTGTCAGCAACTGTTATTGGGATCAGGTATAACTTTTATTAAAACCGGGGTAACCTTATGTTTAGGGGGATAGGAAAACATTTAATACCGTGGGTCAATAATTCCTGGGCTCCGCCTTTCCGGATACATATTTATCCGACTGATATATGCAATCTTAGATGTAATTCCTGTTGGCGCTGGAATGTTTCTAGCGACGGGCATGTGGATTCAAGAGGGTATGAGCTCTCCCGGGAAAAGATAATGAGCATTATTGATGAAGCCGCGGAGCTTGGCGTTCAAACCTGGGAGATAGCCGGAGGAGGGGAGCCATTCGCTAGAAAAGACGTTACCCTGGCAATGGTAGAGAGGATTAAAGAGCTGGGGATGAGAGGGATTATAAATACTAATGCGACCCTGTTCACTCCGGAAATCGTCAGGTTATTGATACTTTCAGGATGGGATAACCTGATAATAAGCCTTGATGGGCCTGATTCAGAAACTAACGATTACCTCAGGCCCCCTGATAGCTTTAGAAGGATTATGGAGACACTAGAGATGTTTAAAGAGTACAAGGCCCGGTACAAGAAAAATAATCCGGTAATCAATATCCATTCTGTCCTCTGTAAAACTAATTTTACAAAGATTATTAAAATGGTTGATTTAGCGGTGCGATATAATGTGCCGAGCCTGAATTTCGAACCTGTAAAAAAATTCTCATCAAAGTGCGAAAATCTTTTGCTTACGAGAAAAGAAGACTTTGACGAAATCAAGCTCCTCGCAAAAGAAGGGGGTGAGCTTGCCCAAAAAAATAACGTAACTACAAATTTATGCTCTTTTATAAATAACGCAGAGATATTGGAAGAAGCCAATCATTTAACCGGATTCCTCAAATCTTTTTCAGAAAAAGCAGATACCCATGCCGAGTCTAAGCTGCTATCGGTATGCTGCCTTGAGCCATGGTACCGTTTAGTCATAACTTGTGAAGGCAATATCGCCCCCTGTTGCCTGGGCCCATTTTTTAATGATAACCTGAAAGAAAAGTCATTAAAGGAAATATGGCTGGGAGAGAGCTTGTCGAACTTCCGCAAGAAGATATTGACCCGGGATTTGCCTGTCACCTGCAATAAATGTAACGCTTCAATATTTACGCATTCAAAATACATTCAAGGTTTATTAAGGCAAGGGTTAAAAGAGCATAAAGAAAAACCAAAATGCAGCGTTTCCTTAAAGATGCCCGGTGATAATTTAATCAATATTTGCCTTGTCTCCCGCGAATATCCGCCTGAGACTGATTGGGGCGGGATAGGCAGGTATACGCATCATTTAGCGCAAGGGCTTGCTAATAAGGGGCATCAAGTTCACGTGATTGCGCAGAGCCTTGATATTGATAAAGAGCAGATGGATGGCAAGGTACATGTGCATAGGGTTGCGCATAAAACTATTTTTCCTTTTAAGGGGCCGTTTAAGGAATTTATCCTCCGGTTAGAATACGGGCAAAGCGTAAATAAAAGATTAAAAGAGATTATAGAGAAATACAAGATAGATATAATAGAAGTACCTAATTTCTCGGCAGAGGGATTTGTGCACAGCTTATTTAAGAAAATTCCATTAGTGAGCCGGTTGCATACCCATTTTTCCGAGGTAATCCAATTTTGCCAATGGCCAAAAACACTTGACCGTAAATTGAGCTGTTTACTTGAGGATTACACTATTTTAAGAAGCGACCTGGTTACCTGCTCTACCCATAGGCATAAAGATATCGTATTTGATGAAGTAGGGGCAAATTCCAAAAATATAGAAATTATCCCGTTAGGCATACCCCTGCCTGTTTTGACAGAAAGCCATTTTAAGGCCAACAATCCTGCCACAATCCTTTTTGTGGGCAGGCTTGAGAGAAGAAAAGGGGCTCACATCTTATTTAAATCCATACCCTACATATTAAAAGAATTCCCCGATACAAAATTCCTGATTATCGGAAGAGATACTTATGTGAACGAGGATTTTGTTTCCTTCGACGGCAAAAAAGAGGATTCTTTTAAGGACAAATTGATTAAAAGCATCCCTGGAAAATGCCTAAAGAATATTAATTTTCTGGACCATGTTGATAATAAAGAATTATCCCGCTATTATTCTTGTTGTGATATCTTTGTTGCCCCTTCGTTATACGAATCGTTTGGGTTTATCTATATTGAGGCAATGTCGCATGCCAAACCCGTTGTAGGCTGCGGGGTGGGTGGCGTGCCTGAGGTTGTAAAGGATGGAGAGGCCGGGATACTGGTCCCTCCCGGAGACCATATTTCTCTTGGCCGGGCGGTTATACGGTTGCTTAAGGACACGGAATACAGGTTGGATATGGGAGCTAAAGCCAGGCTTCATGTTGAGAAGAATTTTACCAGGGATTTAATGATTGAGAGGACATTGGCGGCTTATAAAAAAGCTTTAAAACGAGAATGAAAATATTGCAGGTAGTGCATAGCTTCCCGCCTTTTAATATGGCGGGTACAGAAGTTTATACCTATAACTTGTCACGGGAATTGGCTAAAAGGCATAAGGTCTTTATCTTTCACAGGATTAATAACCGCCGTCAAAAAGAATATGAATTGACAAATACCCACCATAACGGGTTATCCATTTATACGATAAACAATACATTCAGGCATTGCGATTCTTTTGAAATGACCTACAGGAATAAGGCCATTGATGATTCATTTGACAGGGTTTTAGACCAGGTAAAACCGGATGTAGTCCATATACAACACTTGTTGTTTTTGTCAACCGCGCTCATAGAAGAGATTAAAAAAAGAAATATTCCGGTTTTATTTACCCTGCATGATTATTGGTTAATCTGCCATCGCGGACAATTGATTAAAAATGACCTGACTATTTGCGTAAGGAGTTCTGTCTCTGAATGTAAAGATTGCCTCCAATACCTGTTAAGTATAAGGAAGAATTCAATGTACGTATATAATATGTTAAAAAACAGGATGCCA
>JAQTVG010000001.1 GCA_028706895.1 Candidatus Omnitrophota bacterium | reverse complement strand
CCAAGAAAATGAGAAAATGGGCGCTGTCCCTATTTACCACGTTATCTTACCACGAGGGATACCCGAAACAAGCCTCAGACGCACCGTCGTTGTACCTACAATGCCATACGCTACCAGACACATCAGTTCCGATAACAATCCCAAATAAATAGACCCTAGCCGAATTTGGTGACTTCCCTCCACTAGTACACCTACGAGCGCCTATCTGATAACCATATCCAGTAGTATACCAATAACTAAAATAATCGGTGGACTGACAAGCTGTATTCATGCCTAGGTCAGAACTAGTCATACTATCTATCGAACCATTCTTCAAGTAATATTCATACGCGAGTTTACGCATAAAACTTATTTTCGCCCTGGCTTCGGCAGTACGAGAATATTCAATTTGATTAGTGTATGTGGTAAAGCCTAAGGTAGCAAGGATACCTACAATAATAATTATGATGATTAATTCAAGGAGAGTAAAACCTTTTTCCATCTTCATGCTTATTACCTCTTTTGCTATATTCCATACTGGAATATTATATATTCAATATAACAAAATGGAATATATTGTCAAGCGAATTTGGGATGTTTGTTCGCGGATGGCAAGGCTGTTTTCGGACAGCATGTAGTTTATGCGAGCGGCCAGGTTCACCCGCTATCAGGATATCAGTGAGAGCGAGCAGAAAATCCAAGCGAGATTTTCCACGGTGGGGAAAATCGAGCGGTGCTGGGAGAAAACAGCCTTGGCAGCCGCTAAAAATTCTATCTATCGATTGTCAGAGACAATTTCCTAGGTTAATAATCTTACCGATATCTTCGGAAATCGTCTCTTATTGAATGGTTTGACAAATCTTGTTTTAATTGTTATCATATGCATATGTTGCGCAGGTTTTTAGGTGTCCTGACGGATATTATGTATCCCAAGACATGCCTTGTCTGCAAAAAGCAACTGGATAGACAAGAGCGCGCAGATAACTTTGTATGTATAGAATGCTGGGGCAAGATTAAAAAGAACCCGCCCCCCTTCTGCTTCTCTTGCGGCAGGCACCTCAAAAAACCCGTTACGCATAATGTCTGCGCTGCCTGCAGAAGAAAACAACTGCATTTTGACCGCGCCTTCAGCCCTTGCATATATGAAGGCACGATTAAAGAATTAATCCACGCATTTAAATATCAAGGCAAAGACTACCTTGGCCATATTTTAACCGGATTAATGACAGAATTTATAGAAGAATACAACCTGCCGATGGATATGCTGGATTTAATCATGCCTGTGCCATTACACAAAGCAAGGTTACGCGAAAGGGAATTTAACCAGGCGCAAATCCTAAGCGAGCATATCTGCCGTAAGTTTAACAAACAAATATCCACCGATGCCTTAAGCCGCCTGCGCCCGACAAAAACGCAGACAGAATTAGAAACAGGCGAGCGTTTCTTAAATGTAATGGATAGTTTCACGGTAAATAAAAAAGAGGGTATAAAAGGAAAAAATATTTTGCTGGTTGATGACGTATTAACTACAGGCGCTACCTGTTCAGAAGCGGCCCGTTCATTAAAAGACGCCGGAGCAGGTATCGTATTCGTTTTAACCCTGGCTAATTAAAAGACCAATGAGAATACTGCGCAATTATTTCTTAAAAGAATTTATCGGCCCATTATTTTTGGCGCTGGGCGTGCTTACATTTGTAATGATACTGGGAAACCTCATCAAAATCGCCGATATGGTCATTAATAAAGGCGTTGATATAGTCCACGTCTCCAAGCTCCTCTTATTTATGGTCCCTTATCTATTAACTTATACCCTGCCTATTTCCGTATTAACTGCTGTACTTCTGTCTTTAGGCAGGTTCTCAAGCGACAACGAAATTACAACCATACGGGCAAGCGGCATACACCTGTTTAGCCTGATAATGCCCCTGCTTACTGTCGGCTTAATGTTAAGCCTTGTTCTGGTCATATTTAACGACCGCGTCATACCTTACGCGCATTTTGCTTCCAGGAAAACAATAATGGAGATAGGCGTAAAAAATCCCACTGCCGCCCTTGAGCCAGGAATATTTATTAATTCCTTTGAAAAATATATCTTGTTCATATACCGCATAGACGGCAACAAGATGACCAACATTCGTATATATGAACCGCAAGGCGAGAATAAATCCGCCCGCACCATTGTGGCAAAAAGAGGAGAATTTATCGCCCTGCCCGAGAAAAACATGATTAAACTAAAGCTCATGGAAGGCACATCTGATGAGCCCGACCCCGAAAACCCCAGTAATTTCTTCAAATTAAACTTCAAGACCTATTTCATGTCGCTTAATTTAGGCCAGATGCAGAACAAAGGCAAGATTGAAAAAAAACCCAAGGATATGACCATAAAAGAACTAAGAAATGAAATCAAGAAAATAGAAAAAGAAGGTATTGACCCGGCACCCCTTATTACTGAAATAAATGAAAAAGTGTCACTTGCTTTCTCCTGCTTTGTGCTGATGCTATTTGGCATACCCCTGGCAATAATTACGCGCCGCCGCGAAAAATCAATTAATTTCGGGATAGCATTTCTTACTGTAGGCGTATATTACCTTATGCTGCTTGGCTCCGAGGCCCTGAGCATGCAAGGCGTTATCAACCCCAGAATCGCAATGTGGATACCCAATATTATACTAGGGTCAATCGGAGCGTTTTTAACCTATAGATTATGCGCATCTTAGACCGCTATATATTAAAATCAGTCCTTGCCCTCTTCTTTCAATGCCTTTTTACATTCCTCTTCCTGTATATTATCATAGATGTATTCTCCAACTTAGACGAAATCCTGAAACAAAAAGCCAATATAGATATATTACTAAGGTATTACGCGGCATATTTACCTATTATATTCGTCCAGGTCTCCCCCATCGCCTGTCTCTTAAGCACGCTCTATACTCTCGGAAAATTAAACCGCAGCAATGAACTCATCGCCATGCGCTCGGCAGGCATGAGCATATTCCAGATAACTAAAACCGTAATTATATTCGGCGTC
The DNA here is from genome assembly GCA_028706895.1 of Candidatus Omnitrophota bacterium. GTDB lineage: Bacteria > Omnitrophota > Gorgyraeia > Gygaellales > Profunditerraquicolaceae > UBA1562. Next base: position 21,150 of record JAQTVG010000001.1, on the reverse strand, counting down.
ATAATCAGCGCGTGTGTATTCTGGGTCAATGACAGGTTCGTGCCTTCTTCAATGAATCTGACAGAGAATATCAAAAAACAAATGGATGCCGAATCAAGGAAAAATAAAGACAAAAAACAGGATATTATCACTAACCTGTCCATGTACGGGTTAAAAAACAGGCTATTCTTTGTAAATAAGTTCCACCTTAGCACCAATACCATGGAAGGCATAATTATCCTGGAGCACGACGAAAAACAAAATATAACCAAGAAAATCGTAGCGAATAAAGGGGTTTATAAAGACGGGCAATGGACCTTTTATCAATGCATCACTTATGCCTTTGACGAACACGTGCAGATAAAAGAAGAACCCAAATACCAGGAAGAAGAAATAATGGATATACCGGAGTCTCCGCACGATTTCCTGCACCAGATATTGCGCCCGGATTATATGACTATAGCGCAATTACAAAGCTATATTGACAAATTAGCCAAGAGCGGAGCAGTCACTGTAATAAGAAACATGAAGGTTGACCTCTTCGCCAGGTTCGCATCGCCCCTTACAAGCATAATAATTATTCTTATCGGGATACCCTTCTCCATGATGATGAAAAAACGCGCGACAGGTATGTCTTCGGTAGGTTTATCAATTATGGTAGGATTTTTCTATTACGTGCTTAATGCTGTGAGCCTGGCCCTCGGTAAGGGGGGCGTCTTTCCGCCATTCCTGGCAGCTTTTTTTAGCCATATAGTAGCATTCACCGCAGCCATACTTCTAATACGCTCCCTTCCGTAAATCAAATATAAATCCTCGGCACGCGGCTGCCCAAACCACAAACAATTTCATAGGGAATAGTATCGGCAAGCTGGGCCAATTCTTCGGCAGTAATTTTGTTTTTACCCTGAGAGCCGATAAATACAACTTCATCGCCTACTTTAACTTTAAAGTTCCCCACATCCACCATTATCTGGTCCATGCATATTCTTCCGCTTATTTTGAAACGCCTGCCTCTTATCAGGACCGGCGCGCAATTTGACAAGTTGCGCGGATAGCCATCTCCATAACCAATAGGCAGAGTCACGATTGTGGTGTCTTTTTTAGTAAAGTAATCATGCCCGTAACTTATACCATAACCCCCGGGCAATCTCTTCTTAAATAAAATTTTTGTTTTTAAACTTAATACGGGCCTAAGCGCCGTCTTCAGGTTCTTTTTAGGCTGTAGGCCGTAAACCGCAAGGCCGGGCCTAACCATGTTAAAATGGCTGTTCTTGTAACCGATAACACCCATGCTGTTTGCCGCGTGGATTAAAGGCGCGCGGATTCCCTCTTTGCCCAATTTATCAATTAAGCGGTTAAATAAATCTATCTGGTATAGCGTAAAATCCCTGTTCATATCCGCAAAAGCAAAATGCGTGAATATGCCTTCTATATTTATAAATTTCAATTTGTGTATTTTTCTTAAAAGCTTATGGGCATCCTGATGTAAAACCCCGATCCTGCCCATTCCTGTATCAACCTTGATATGCACACTTATGGGAGCGCCCGATAACTTTGCTTTATTGTTTAATGCGCGGGCCAATTCTTCGTCGCAGACGGTAGCGGTAAGCCTGTATTTAAATAAAGGCTGGATATCTTTCTTTAATATAAGGCCTAATATTAAAACAGGCACATTTATACCCGCCTCTCTTAATTTTATGCCTTCGTCAATTGAAGCAACTCCCAGATAATCTACACCACATGATACTAATTTTTTACTTATCGGTATCAAACCGTGCCCATAGGCATCTGCTTTGACGCAAACCATCATCATGGTTTTTGGCGCCAGTATTTTTTTTATCTGGCTAAAATTGTATGCCAGGTTACGCAAATTGACCTCAGCCCAGGTTGGCCTGTAACCGATTATATTGTTTTTCATTTTCTGACCTGGCATTCTTTAGGATAAAGATAAATAGGCTCAATATCAAAGGCGTTATTTATCTTCTTATCCTTGATTCTTTCTATGGCTAAATTAATAATATTGCCTGCGCGGGGATACCAGTAATCCTTATCCAAAATCATAATTCTCTTCATGCCCGCCAGGAGCTTTTGTTTATATAGGTTAACCGCATCGCCCAATATTACCGCTTCTCCCTTAATCTTGGCCTTTTTAATAAATTCATCTGCGGTCAAAAGCATATATGGTTTTATACGTTTGACTCCGGCATCTTTGTTTCTATAAATGCTGGTATAGATGAGGTTCCTTTTTGCGTCAACAACAGGTATAACATATGCGCCGTGGATTGAGGCATTTTTAGCTAATATGTCTAAAGTAGGTATGCCCACAACCGGCTTATTTAAAGAAAATGCGAGGCCCTTTATAGCGGCTATTCCTACGCGCATACCCGTGAAAGACCCCGGGCCCAAGCCGCAGGCAAAATAATCAATATCACTTGCCTGCCAACCCAGGGCGTTTAGAATCCTGTTTATAGTCGGCGTAAGCAAGGCCGAAAGGTTCCTGTTCAGGTCCAGATTATACTCATAAATCCTGCTGCCATCGTAGATGCCAATGCACAAAAACCTGGTGCTTGTATCAATGCCTAAGATTTTCATAGATTTCACCCAAGAGTTCTTTATAGCGTTTACCGAACGCGCTAAATTCAAGCGACCTGCCTAAAGTAGAGTCAACGCGCAAGCTTATCTTTAAATATTCCTTCGGCAGGATATATTTTAATCTATCTGCCCATTCAATTACGGTCACTCCGTCATCATAGAGATATTCTTCGTATCCTAAAGCAAGGATATCTTCCGGCGTATCTAATCTATAAAGGTCAAAATGGTAAAACGGTATCCTAGCTGAATCATATTGGCGAATTAGGACAAATGACGGGCTTATAACTTTGTTTTTTTTAATTCCAAGCCCCGAAGCAATGCCCTTAGTTAATACGGTCTTACCCGAACCTAGCTCACCGAATAAGCAGATGATATCTGCCTTTCGCAGGCTTTTTGCTATTGCCTTGCCTATATTTAAAGTGTCGTTAGCTGATTTAGAAATTATTTTCATTCTACATTAGGGACGGTTCTGAAACACGGTTAAAACTGTCCCCGTTACGATTTAAAAGGGACACTTTTAACCGTAAATGAGAACCGTCCCTAAAAGTGGCGGAAACCTTTTGCCTTAACAGCTTCTTCTTTACCATGTTTATCCACCAACCTGAAACCATATTTCTTATCTACGATTTCTCCGATAACCTTAAAACCGGGCAGCTCCCGCTTATGGAACCTCTTTGCCTCTTTAAAAGGCATCGTAAAAAGCAGTTCAAAGTCTTCGCCCGCAGAAAGCGCGTCATTCAAGTTACGTGCCTGCCTGCTTACCGGGATTAAATCTGCGTAAATCACCGCGCCTTTTTCGCTCTCTTCAAGGATATGACCGAGGTCCTGAGTGAGGCCGTCAGATATGTCAATCATTGAATTTATCTTAAAATTCTTTGTCAAAAACCTTGCTTCTTTTAAACGCGGCGTAAAGCTAAGGTGCTTGCCCAGAATAGAGCCTCCGAGTTTACCCGTAACAAAAATAACGTCTCCCACCCTGGCTCCGCTTCTTAATACAAGATTCTTTTTCTCCACAACGCCCAGCATGCTCACATCAATGGTTAATTGTTTTGCGCGGCTGATATCACCGCCTACAAGGTTAACATTATATTTCTTGGCTATAGTTAAAATACCTTTAAGAAGTTTATCTATAAATTTAACCGGGGTATGTTTAGATATACCCAGAGATACAACACAATAACGCGGCAGGCCTGCGCAAGCGGCAATATCACTGATAGAAACCGCCAAAGCCTTTCTACCGATAAGATACGGGCCATCTTTAAGCGTAAAATCTACTCCCTCTGCTATCATATCGCAGGTAAAAAGCTGATACCTGTTTTTGTCAAGTTTTAAAACCGCGCAATCATCGCCTGAACCTTTTATAACCGAGGCATCGGTCTTTATTGATTTTCTTATCCTGCTAATCAAGCCGAATTCCCCGATATCTTTTAACAGCGTCATTTATTTTTCTTTAATTGTTTTGCGATATTTGTTATATACGGCGGCCTGATAATGCCTTTGTCCGTAATAATCGCGGTAATCAGGTTGTGCGGTGTCACATCAAAAGCCGGGTTAAATACTTTTATGCCTTTAGCCGATATAGGACTTTTAAAAAATAACTCCGTGACTTCCTGCGCTTTGCGTTCTTCAATAGGTATATCGCGCCCTGATTTAATCTTCAGGTCAAATGTTGAGGCTGGTGCTGCTATATAAAAAGGCACCTTATGGTAACTGCTTAAGACCGCCAGATTATAAGTGCCTATTTTGTTGGCAGCGTCGCCGTTTGCCGCAATCCTGTCGGCACCCGCGATCACTTTATCTATTTTCCCCTGCTGCATTAATGTTGCCGCCATATTGTCACAAATAAGAGTAACATCAATATTGTTCTTCTTTAATTCCCAGGCAGTTAAACGGGCGCCCTGCAGCAAAGGCCGGGTTTCAGAGGCATAAACTTTTAAACGCTTGCCTTCTTCTTTTGCCTTGTATATTATGCCTAATGCCGTGCCATAATCAATAGTAGCCAGGATTCCTGCGTTACAAATAGTCAATATTGTATCTTTATTCTTAATCAATTTCGCGCCATACCCCGCCATCAAGCGGCAGGCGAGCATATCTTCTTTGATTACTTTTTGCGCTTCCTTAAAAAGCATTGCTTTTATAGCTGATACCGGTTTATCCTGGTTTTTTACGGCAACATTCTTCATTCTTTCTAAACCCCAAAAAAGATTCCTCGCCGTTGGCCGCGAAGAAGCAATATAACGTGATATTTTTTGCAATTCCTTATTAAACCCTGCTAAATTCTTCGCCTTATAATCTTTAATCCCCAAATATATACCAAGCGCCGCAGCTGCGCCCAGGGCCGGGGCTCCGCGCACCTTCAGTTCCTTTATTGCATTCCAGAGGGCCTTCAGGTCCCTGATATATAAATACTCCAGCTTAGCAGGAAGCTTTGTCTGGTCAATTATCTTAATGCTGTTATTCTTCCACTCTATGGTTTTGATATCCATTTTCCCTCTATTGATTTAATACGGCTGGTTATCTGTTTTCTTATACCAAGGCAGCAGCCCGGCTTTAAGAGCTTAAGCACTTTTTTGTATGCGTCTACTGCGCCCTGATAATCAGAAAGATTAAAAAGCGCGTCAGCAAGGTTATCGTAGGTTACTGCCCTGCCTGGCTCCAGCTCCAGCGCCTTTTTAAAACATTTTATGGCCTCGGTGTGCCTGCCTATATTATTTAAAAGCCACCCCTTGTTATGATAAATAGTAGCATAATCCGGCTCTACTTCAATGCCTTTGTCAAAATAATACAATGCCTTATCAATTATGCCTAATTCTACCATACACAACGCCCGGTCATTATACGCGGCGCCATCATTAGGATTGTATTTTATCGCCAGGTCAAAATGCTCTATAGCAGTAACGAGATTTTTATTCAAGAGTTCAATCTGCCCCTTAAAATATTCCGTCTCGCCTTTAAGGCCTTTCTCTCCGGCTTCCTTCAAGCCACGCCTGGCAAGCTTAACCGCTTCCTGGTGCGTCCCGTAAGTAATCGCCTCATCAAGTTTAATCCTCAAATCAAGCAAGTCACTTTGTTTACTCATTACAATCCTATCATTTTAGCGAGGATACTCTTTCTAACCTTTATTGCCGCGCTGGGGCAAACTTCCTGGCAGCAAAAACAAGCTATGCATTTTGCGTATTTAATGGTAATCCTGTTTTTCTCCAGGCTTATTACTTTACTGGGACAGGCCTCAACACAAGCAAGGCACCTGGTACAATTATCGTGCTTCACATGAGGGTAATATCTGATAAATTTCTTCACTATTTCAATAACCGGACGCGGAATTTTTCTCACCATTGAGGTGGCGGGCAGCTTAAAAGGCTCGCCGATAACACTATCCAGCCTCTGGCCTACGATTGAAATAGAATTAATGTCTGATACGCCCAATCCCCTGATAGACGCTTCTTTTGTAATCAATACATCAAACGGATTAAGCCCCATAATTAAAGCCGAAACTGTATCTAACGCCACGCAATCTGAACCCGCTAAAATCAACCCTGTATTACGCGGTTCTCCGCTTGAGCCCGGGCCATCTCCTTCCATTGTTAAAACACTATCAATAATAGTCAGGGCGGGATTTACTTTTTCATATATATCAACTACTATCCTGGCAAACTCATGCGGGGGAAAATATTTTTTATGCAATTCGGTTTTAAATGTTCCGCTGACCAGCCCAAAGAGGTTTTTTATGGCGGCGGTCATAAGCATAAAATTATGGGTCTTTAATTTTGGCAAATTCAGTACATAATCGCAATCATCCGGCCATGTTGACAAGGGGAATTTTCCTCTCCAGCGCCTCTTATCAAATTTTACCAGCTCAACATCCTCTTCCTCGCAAATTTTCTTCATCCCTGAACGCCTGTGGACTTCGTCTATGTTTTCGGCTTCACTCCCAAAAGCGCTTGGGCCGTCGCCGACATAAATTACACAATTGATATCTTTTAATATTTTTATCGCCGCGCGCACAACTTCAGGATGGGTATCAACCGCGGATTCCGGCTCAATAGCCATTAAAAGATTGGGCTTAACCAATACCCTGCTTTTGGGCCGGATAAAACTGGATATGCCTCCGATTAAATCTACTGCCCTGCGGGTTGCTTCTAAAACCCTTCCAGGCTCATAATCCTTACATTTAACAATAGAAACTTTGGCGTTCATGGTAAATTATAAAACCTCTTTGCGTTTTCTGTAGTAACCCTGGCTATCTCATCAATACCTATTGCTTTTATACGGGCGACCTCTTCAGCAAGGATTTTTACATATGCAGGCTCGTTCCTTTTACCGCGGAACCCTTCCGGAGGCAAAAAAGGCGCGTCCGTCTCTAACATCATCCTGTCTAACGGCGTTAATTTTACAATATCCCTTAGCCCTTGGGCTTTTTTGTAGGTGATATTGCAAGTAAAGGAAATTAAAAAGCCTGAATCCAGGCATTTTTTCAGAAAATCCTCGTCTCCGGAGAAACAATGCACCACGCATTTTACCGGCATGGCATCATTCAGAATTTGCAGAGTATCATCTTGCGCCTGGCGGCTGTGTATGACTAACGGCAGATTTAAATCTTTGGCCAACTTTACTAAATACCTGAATAATATTTTCTGGTTTTCTGCTTTAGAATAATTTTTAAAATAATCAAGGCCCGTCTCTCCAATCGCTACTACCTTATCTTCCCTGGAGAGCTTTTCTATAATTATCTTCGCATTATCATCAAATCCATCTGCTTCATGCGGATGCAGGCCTACGGTTGCGTATATGGAATTGTACTGGCGGGATAATTCTACTGCTCTTTTTGAACCCTCGAGGCTGGAACCTATATTAACTATACAACCTATGCCTTCGGTTTCCGCGCGCCTGATGACTTCTTCGCGGTCCGGGTCAAAATCGGGAAAATCAAGATGACAATGGGTATCTACCAACATAGCTGCCGGCTGTTAAGCGCCTGGTTTTGGGTTTTCTATGCGCGGGAATAAAGGTTTGCCCTTGTTAATTTTGTCCTGGCCCATCTGTTCTTTTATAGACTCGGCTGTTTGCGGCATAAAAGGATAAATATGTTCAGCGGCTTCTCTGATAACATCTACTAATAAACGGATAAAGCTCTTAAGCTCATCCGTTTTGTTCTCTTTAGCAAGATTCCAGGGTTTGGTTTCTTCAACATACTTATTAGCCATATTTATTAATTCCCATATATGTTCAAGCGCCAAACTAAAATCAAGATAAGCCATTGCGGCGGACACTTCTATCGGCAATAATTTTATCTTCTCTTCTATTTTACCTGCCTGTTCATTTAACTTTCCTTTTTCGGGTATCGCGCCCTGATAATATTTCTCAAGCATTGTAAGCGTGCGATACACAAGGTTTCCTAAATCATTGGCTAAATCGCCGTTAAACCTTTTAACGATGGATTCTTCAGAAAAATTACCGTCGCTGCCAAAAGGAACATCGCGCAAAAGAAAATACCTGTAAGCATCAAGGCCGTACTTCTGGACCATCTCTAAAGGGTTTACTGCGTTCCCGCGGGACTTGGACATTTTATCTTCATTAATCAACCACCAGCCATGGGCAAAAACTCTTTTAGGGAGTTCAATATCCAAGGCGTGCAGCATAATCGGCCAATATACAGTGTGCTGCCTTAATATGTCCTTGGCCATTAAATGCAATTCTGCCGGCCACCACTTGGAATGATATTTATCATTATCATCAAACGAACCCACAGCGCTTATATAATTAATGAGGGCGTCAAACCAGACATAAGTCACGTGGTCCGGAGCAAACGGCAAAGGAATCCCCCAGCTCAGGCGTTCCCCGGGGCGGGAGATACACAAATCATTTAATTTATTTAATTCCAGGAAACTTAAAGTCTCTTCATAACGGCTGTCAGGCTGGATAAATTCCTTCTCGTTTTTTATGTAATTAAGGAGCCAACCCTGGTACTTGGATAACCTGAAAAAATAATTCTTTTCCGTTATTCTTTCTACCGCTCTCTTGCAATCGGGGCATTTGCCCTCTACTAACTGAGATTCAAGCCAGAATGTTTCGCAAGGAGTGCAATAGAGGCCTTCGTATTTGCCTTCGTAAATGTCGCCTTTTTTTAAAAGGATATCCAAAACTTTCTGAACGGTTTTTACGTGACGGGGTTCGGTAGTGCGGATAAAATCATTATAAGAAATATCCAGGGCCTTCCAGAGTTCTTTAAACTGCACTGAAGTTTTATCCGCGAAATCCTGCGGGCTTAACCCCTTGGCATCCGCTGCCCTTTGTATCTTCTGGCCGTGTTCATCGGTGCCGGTAAGAAACCACACGTTTTCTTCACCCAGCTTTTTACGCATATAACGCGCCAGGCAATCAGCGGCAATAGTAGTATAAGAGTGGCCGATATGCGGAGAAGCATTAACGTAATATAGCGGAGTCGTTATATAAAATTTATCCCTCATTATAACTAACCTCTATCTGCGAGCCGTCTTCCAGCTCAACTGCTGCAGTACGCTTAAAAACATTTACGCTTAACACTTTACCCTTGCCCTGTTTAGTAGTTACGTGCTCGCCTTCTCTGGGCAGGCCTTTAGCCATGATTTTATACGACTCGTATTCAAAATAAAGGCAGCACATTAATCTCCCGCAAAGGCCCGATATCTTAGGCGGATTTAAAGGCAGTCCCTCTTCTTTTGCCATCTTGATAGTAACCGGCTCAAAATCCTTTAAAAATGTCCCGCAGCAAAGCTGCCTGCCGCAATGGCCAAAGCCGCCAAAGAGCCTCGCTTCATCCCTGACACCGATCTGCCTCAATTCAATCCTGGCTTTAAAAATCTTAGCCAGGTCCTTGACTAACTCCCTGAAATCAACCCGGCCCGAGGCGGTAAAATAGAATATAATTTTGGTGCGGTCAAAAGAATATTCCGCGCGCACAAGCTTCATATCCAGCTTATGCTCTGTTATCTTCTTAACGCAGGTATTAAATGCCTCCTTGGATTTACCCCTGTTATCTTCAATCTGTTTTAAATCGTGGTCTCTTGCGAGGCGGATTATTTTCTTTAATGGTTCTTTCTCCTTGGATTTTGTCTGCGTAGCCGCGTCTTTATCCTTTGGAGAAACTACCTGTCCGTAATCCAGGCCGCGGTCATGCTCGACGATAACATAATCGCCTTCCTTAACGGTTAAATTCACGGGATTATAAAGATATGTCTGGCCCGAATCTCTTAGCCTTACAAAAACAGAATTATCCATATTATTCTCTATGCCTCAATTTTTAATGAAGATTTTAAGTTAGATAAGAGCAGCCTGGTATTGACATTACGCTCTAAATATAATAAGGAACTGGAGATTGAGTTAAATGCCTCATTTAAATCTACGAATGTATAACGGCTCACAAGTTTTAATAACTCATTTTTACGGTCCAGGTTAATAAGTTCGCGTTGAGGCGCTCCTATTTTTATTAAATACATATCCCTGAACCATGCTGCCAGAATATTTAAATAGGCGCGCACATTGTTCCTGTTTTCCGTAACTCCCCTGTCGCAAGATGCCCTGCCTTGCGGGATAAATGCCTCAATAACCTTATTCCTCTGGTTTAATATGTCCGTATCTTTTAGTTTCAGGGCGCGGCCTATCCTGCCTTCACAAAAATAAGCCAGGTAATGAGAGAGGCTATCGTCAAGATGGAAATCTTTTTTCAGGGCTTCTTCTAGTTCTTGCCTTTCTAAGGGGTAAAATTTTATAATCTTGCAGCGCGAAATTATAGTTTTAAATAATAACGCGGGTTTTGAAGTAATCAGGATAATCAAGCTTCCCGCCGGCGGCTCTTCCAGTGTCTTTAAAAGGGCATTGCCTGCATCGGCAGTTAAGCAATGCGCGTTATCAATAATAAAAACCTTTCTTCTGGCTTCATACGGCCTTAAATTAATCTCTTTCTGCAGCTGGCGGATATATTCTATTTTTATGGAGTCGTTATCCTGGGCGGCTATATCCTGAGTGTGCTCAAGATGGCCTCCGGAAGAACCGGAACCGTCAATAATATGTATATCAGGATGCTGGCCTTTTTCTATTTTCAGGCAGGATGCGCATTTATCACACGAATCAAGCGTGCTGCTTTCGCAATTCAATGCCTTGGCTAGCGTCTTAGCCACAGACTTCTTGCCTATGCCGTCCTCGCCTGCAAAAAGATAACTGCCTGTAAGGCGGGAATGTTTTATGTATTCTTTAAGTATTTGTATTGGCCTATCCTGACCCTTGATATCTAAGAATGACATAGCAATTTATCCACTAATTTTCTTATTTCAGACTGTGTCTTATCTATATCCTTCTCTACTTTTACGATTTTTATCCTCTTGGGGTCTTTATGAGCGAGCTCAAGATATCCTTTTAAAACACGCGAATGATAATTAAGAGAGCGCCTTTCTATACGGTCTTTTGTATATTGGCGGTATCTAAGCCCCTTTCTAAGAGGTAAATCCAAAAATATGGTAAAATCGGGTTTTATGCCGGAGGTGGCAAATTTCCCGACGCATTTAATAAGATTGATATCTATCCCTAACCCGTAACCCTGGTAAGCAATAGTAGAGTCCATAAACCTGTCGCAGACGATTATTTTCCCCTGTTTTAAAGCCGGAGCTATGATTTCATCTACTACCTGGGCGCGCGCTGCCATATATAAGAGCGTCTCGGTTACCGGAGTTATAGAATCGTTCCTGTGGTCTAATAAAATCTTGCGTATCTTTTCGCTTATCTTGTTGCCGCCCGGCTCGCGCAGATAAACTGCTTTAAGCCCCTTACCTTTTAGATAGCGGTAAAGGAGTTTTGACTGTGTGCTCTTGCCGCAGCCTTCGGAACCCTCAAATGTAATGAATTTTCCTTGCATAATTTGTGCCTATTTTAGCGGTTGCCTTGTCTTGCTTCCCGCAGCACCGCTCGATTTTCCCCGCCGAGGAAAATCTCGCTTGGAGTTTATGCTCGCTCTCACCGACTTCGTCTTAGCAGGTGAACCCTGGCCGCTCGCATAAACTACATGCTGCGTGAATCAAGCCAAGCCATCCGCTAAATATTATAACTTACGACGCCAAGTTACGCCGTTTTTTGTATCTTCTAGAATAACGCCTTTTTCTTCCAACGCTCTTCTGATTTCGTCAGCTTCCTTAAATTTCTTTTCTTTTCTTAATTGTTCCCGCATAGCTATAGCAACTGTGACTTTTGTATCCGACATTTCGGTTGACGTCTCTTTAAGAAAAGTTAAACCGAAAATATCCGCTATTTCTTTTATTATATCCATAGCATAGCGCAATTTAAAATTCTTATACTCGTCTTCGCTATCCAATTCTATATTACATCTACTTATCATATCAAATAAAACTGATAATGCCCGCGGAGTATTAAAATCATCGTCCATATATTCAATAAACTTTTCTTTAAATTTTCCTATATCACCCATTCCTCCAGTAGTCGTTTTACTTATATCCCTAGTCCCAAATACTCTATCTAATTTTCTCATTAGAATATCAATGCGCTCATATTCCTTTTTAGCTTCTTCAATTTTCTCTTCAGTATAATCTATAGGATGAGCATAGTGAGTAGAGAGAAAAAATAATTTTAATAAGTCCGGATATTTATATTTATTTATAAAACCTTTTATCGTAATGAAATTACCAAGCGACTTGGCCATCTTCTGGCTGTTGATGGTCAAAAGGCCGTGGTGAATCCAATATTTGGCAAAAGTATTGCCGGCGCCTTCTGACTGCGCGATTTCGTTTTCGTGGTGAGGGAATATTAAATCTATGCCTCCGCCGTGGATATCAAATTCTTTTCCGAGTATATCCGAGCTCATTACGGAGCACTCTATGTGCCAGCCAGGCCTCCCCTTGCCCCACGGGCTATCCCAGGCGGGCTCGCCTTCTTTTGCTGCTTTCCATAAAGCAAAATCTAACGGGTCTTTTTTATTCTCACCAGCCAAAACCCTTGCGCCTGCTTCCATTTTATCCAAAGACTGGTTTGATAGCTTTCCGTAATTTTTCGCTTTTTTAATATCAAAATACACATCGCCTCCGGAGACGTAAGCCGCGCCCCGTTCTATAAGCTGCGTTATAAATTTCTGCATTGAAGGATTGTCTTTGCTTATAAACTCGGTTGCCTTAGGCTCTACGTCAGGAGCCGTAATACCCAGCTGCTTCATATCTTCGTGATAAGCATCGAGATATTTATTAGATACTTCTTTGACCGCGCTGAGCAAATCTTTACCAGGGAATTCTTTTTTTGCCTTATCAATAATCTTGTCATCTACGTCGGTAACATTCCTGACAAATTTTACTTTATAGCCCCTGCATATAAGATACCTGCGTATTACATCAAATATATAGGCGCTCCTGGCATGGCCGATATGCGGCTCATCATAAACCGTCGGCCCGCACACATACATATTTACCGCAGGCGGTTTTAGAGGAACAAATTCTTCTTTCTTTCGGGTGAGGGAATTGTATATGGAAATAGGCATGAATAAGCTATTTATTTTCTAACTTCTCTATCCTCTTCTGTAGCTCTTCTATATTCTGCATTATGGGATCAAACACATGGCTGTGGTCCAGGCCAATGTCAATTTTCTTGCCGTCCTGTTTTGTGATTCTCCCGGGCACGCCAACAACCGTAGAATTCGGCGGTACATCCTTGATTACTACAGCGTTTGCTCCGATATATGAATTATCTCCGATGGTTATATTGCCTAATATCTTGGCTCCGCCTCCGACAACAACATTATTGCCGATAGTAGGATGGCGCTTGCCTTTTACCAGACCTGTCCCACCGAGGGTGACTGCTTGATACAAAAGCACATCATCCCCTATAATCGCGGTCTCTCCGATAACCACACCCATACCATGGTCAATGAATAACCTTTTGCCGATTTTAGCGCCCGGATGTATTTCAATACCGGTAAAGAACCTTGAAACCTGGCTTATGAAGCGCGCTATAAAAAAGAGGTGTATCTTATAGAAAAAATGCGCGACGCGGTGGTGTATCAAAGCGTGCAAACCCGGATAAAGCAATAGTATCTCTAAGAACCCCTTGGCAGCCGGGTCCTTGGCGCGCGCTGCCTGAATTTCTTTAAAGAAAAATATGGATATAAGAACAATTTTCAATACAAACAAAACTAAAAGTATAATTAATATTTGTATTAAAAGCGTAAAGAGTGTCATTTATCCTCCCCGGATACTACTGTAACTATAGCGTAGGCTGCTATAGCCAGCTTATCCCCAATCTCGCCTATCCCTTCATTGGTTTTGGCCTTTATATTAACGCTGTCTTCTTTAATGTTCAATATCCCTGCTATTGCCTGGCGCATTTGTTTTTTAAAGGGGAATAATTTCGGTTCTTCCGCGACTACCACCGTATCCACATTAACAATTGAAAAATTTTTCTTTGCTACCAGCTCATAAACTATTTTTAATAATTCCCTGCTTGAAATCCCGTCGTATCTGGGATCCGTATCAGGAAAAAGCTCCCCTATATCGCCTTCTCCTATGGCTCCCAGCAATGCGTCGCATATCGCGTGCAAGAGCACATCTGCGTCGGAGTGGCCCAGTAAACCGTGTATATACGGAATTTCTATCCCTCCGAGAAATAATTTACGCCCGCTCGTTAAACGGTGGAGATCATAACCTATTCCTGTGCGGTATCCCATGCCTTATAAACCCTTTGCTATTGCCCGGGCTATCATCAAATCATCAGGCGTAGTTATCTTTATGTTATTATACGCGCCTAAAACAACCCTTACGTTCTTTTTAAGTTTCTCAACTAACATCGCATCGTCGGTGACGCCTATATTTCCGAATTTCTCATATGCCATTAATATCAAATCTTTCTTAAAAACCTGCGGGGTATGAATCTCCCAGAGCGTATTTCTTTCTATTGTTTTATCTACCGCTTTTATTTTTTTATTCCCGCTCCTGATTTTTTTTATTGTCGCCTTAACCGGCACGCCGGCAATAGCCGCGCCATAAGCCCTGGCTGCCTTTATCAGCGACGATACTAATTTATTTGCGGCAAAGGGACGCGCCGCATCATGGATCAGGACCGTGTCTGTCCGGCTATCCATATTCTTTAAACCGTTAAAGACCGAATCCTGGCGCAAGCGGCCGCCCAAAACTATAGCCCTGACCTTGCCTATGCGGTATTGCTTTATCTTATCGCGTATATCTTTTAAATTCCGCTGGTTAACTACTACGATAATATCTTTAATATACGGATGCTTACTTAAAGTGCTAAGAGAGTAAATTATAAGCGGTTTGGAATTTATTTTGACCAGCGGCTTGGGAACTTTTGACTTTAACCTTAACCCCTCTCCCGCCGCAAGGACTATTGCCGTAACATACATTGTATCCTTAGTATTTTATCTCTCAATTTTGGTAAAAATCATACGGCCTGCCTGGGTCTGTAAAACCGAAGTGACCGCAACTTTTACCTCCTGGCCGATTAACCTGCGCGCGTCTTCTACGACGACCATTGTCCCGTCCTCAAGGTAGCCAATTGCCTGGTTATGCTCTTTGCCTTCCTTGAGCAATTTAATGTGCATCTCTTCTCCGGGAAAAACCATCGGCTTTAAGGCATTGGCGAGCTCATTAATATTAAGCACTTTTATGCCCTGGAGGCTGGCGACGCGGTTTAAATTAAAATCTACCGTCATTATCTTTGCCTCTAATATCTTGGCGAGCTTTACTAATTTCGCGTCCACTTCCGGGATATCAGGCAGCTCTTCTTCATGCAGCATTATATCCTGTCCCATCTCTTTCTGAAGCGTATGCAAAATCTCCAGGCCCCTGCGCCCTCTCTGGCGTTTGATAGGGTCTGTTGAATCCGCTATCTGCTGTAATTCTTTTAAAACAAATTTAGGAATGACAAGCTTGTTTTCAAGAAATCTTGTTTTAGAGATATCCAATATCCTGCCGTCAATAACGGCGCTGGTATCAACCAGTGTCAGCTCTGCCGACTGGTCCTGCCGGCGCAAGCGCACATAAGGGATAATAATATTAAACTCGTCTTTTCCGCGCAAACCTATAACCATACCCAAATAACAAAATATCAACGTAACTACAACTTTTGCTACCGATAATCCTGAACTGGATAAAGGCGCCAGGGTTAATGCTTCGCTGACAAGCTTGGCCATAATTAACCCGAGGATAAGCCCGAATACGGTGCTGGATAGGCCGCGCGTAGATACGCGGCGCATCCCCATCTCGGCAAGTATGATAACGCCGCTGACAATAACTCCTGAAAGCGCGCCCACAATACCCAAGCCTCTGGGCTCCATCGCCATAAAACCGACAAGGGCGCTGGCAATAATAAAAAGAAGACGGACTGCTAATAGGTTCATATATTTACCTCCTTAAATGAGCAGACAACTTATGGAAGCGTAAGCAACATAAGTTGTAGCGAAGCGTCTGCGATTTACACCATTCCTTATTAATAACTATAAACGGTGTTAAGATTTAGCTATAGAAATATCTAATGCCTCTTTTAATGTAGAAACAGGAATTAATTCTATACCTTCTTTTTTATAATCTAAGTTCTTAAGGTTATTCTTTGGAAGAATACAATGTTTAAAACCTAATTTTGCCGCTTCATTTATGCGTAAGCCTACCTGCGATACACTCCTGATTTCACCCGCTAAACCAATTTCACCAAGGAATACCGCCTCGGCAAGTGCAATCTGGCCGCGGAAAGCCGAAGCTATTGCTACAGCTACCCCTAAATCAGCCGCCGGATCCTCTATTTTTATGCCTCCGGCTACATTAACAAATATATCCTCTGCCTCAAGGCGTAAACCTATTCTTTTTTCTAAAACAGCGACCAGCAAACTAAGGCGGTTATAATCAAACCCCTGCGCGCGCCGGCGCGCGTAACCAAAGCTCGAGCTGCTTAAAAGCGACTGGACTTCAACCAGAAGCGGCCGGCTTCCTTCTAAAATAGATACCACTACCGAGCCGGAAACATCATGCGGCTTCTCCGATAAAAATATTTCTGACGGGTTCTTTACTTCTTTTAAGCCGCCCGAAGTCATCTCAAATACGCCGATTTCGTTGGTTGAGCCGAACCTATTTTTTACCGCGCGCAGTATCCTGTATATTGAGAACCTGTCTCCTTCAAAATAAAGCACGGTATCTACGATATGTTCTAAAACGCGGGGGCCCGCGATAGCCCCTTCTTTAGTCACATGGCCGATAATAAAAATAGATGCCCCTGAAGTCTTTGCCAGTTGCGTCAATATGCCGGCGCATTCCCTTACCTGGCTGACACTCCCGGGTGAAGAGCTTATTGAAGGCTCAAATATTACCTGTATAGAATCAATAATTACTACATCGGGCTTGATTTTCTTTATATACTCAATGATTAAAGACAAGTCCGTCTGATTTACTATATAAAGATTGCCGTCTTTGCCGGCGCCGAGCCTATGCGCCCTTAACTTTGTCTGAGAAACAGACTCTTCACCGCTGACATAAAGAACAGTATGCCCCTGTCCTGTTAATTGGTTAGAAACCTGTAAAGATACCGTAGATTTACCGACGCCGGGGTCTCCGCCGATTAATACCACGCACCCCTCAACTATGCCGCCGCCTAATACCCTGTCTAATTCTGATATCCCGGTCTTAAGCCTGTTTTCCTCCTTGACCTCTACATCCCTTAATAAAACCGGCTCATCTTTATAGAGGGCTTTTCTTTCTTTTGTTTTTGACGAAGGCGCGGAATAATCTTCTTCCACGAAAGAATTCCAGCTGTTACAATCAGGGCATCTGCCTAACCACTTGGGAGACTGGTAGCCGCAACTTTGGCAAGAGAATACTGTTTTGGTTTTCATACAATCTATTTTACTTTTCTTTACCCTGCTTGAATAATTTCCACGGATTTTTTCTTAAATCCGTAATCATCGCGTCTAATTCATTGTATATTTTATCGTCATAAAGAAGCTTACCCAATGTGCCTTCCTTGTTTATAATCCTGGTAAGGCCTTCATCCAGGTGTTTGGCTATATTGCTGGCTAAGACGGATAACTCCTGCATAGGGATAGGGTCAACACCTACTATGCTATCTTTTGGTTTAAGTGTATTGTTGTAATCCTTGCCCGGCATAATCTCAATATATTTTTCTCCGAGCAACCCTAATGTATTTACCCAAACCGAAGAATCAACAGGGATCTTGATACTATCCCTGATAAAACCTGCTATTTTTACCTTGAGCTGCGGGTTTTCCGGAGTTGAGATAAATCTTATTTCTTTGATTTCTCCGACATCCACACCCGCAAACCTTACGGGCGCCCCCATCTTTACGCCATTGGCAAAATTAAAGATAAAGTTAACCTCATAGCCTTTGGCTACACCCCTGAAATCCCTCATAGATAAAATAAAAACAGCAAAAATTATAAGGCCCAGGAAAACAAATACACCGACTTTAAATTCTAACTTTGATTGACCAAATATCATTATGGCCTCCCCTTATCTAAAATTATCCAATGTTTCGGTTATCGGGCCGTGCGCCAGCCCGTTTATAAACTGGTGCACAACCGGATGCTCTGTCTTCTGGATTTCTTCGGGCGTGCCCTCGGCGATAATCTTGCCCTGGTAAAGCATGGAAATTTTATCAGCTACCATATAAGCGCTTTTCATGTCATGCGTTACCACGACAGAAGTTACTTTTAATTTATCGTGCAGGCCTTTGATAAGCTCATTTATACTGTCTGCGGTAATCGGGTCAACTCCGGTTGTAGGCTCATCATAAAGTATAATATCGGGCTTCACGCATAGCGCGCGCGCCAGCGCCACGCGCTTCTTCATGCCTCCGCTTAGCTCAGAAGGCATAAGGTTGCCTATGCCGCATAAATTCACCAGGCACAACGATTCTTCTATCCTCTCCAGCAATTCTTTTTTGCTAATCTTATCGTGTTCAATAAGTCCAAAACCTACATTTTCGCCTACGGTTAAAGAATCAAATAATGCGCCGCCCTGAAAGACCAGGCCTATCTTTAACCTTAATTTATCCAATTCTTTTTCATTTAAGGCATCAAGGTCCTTACCGTCAACATAGACCTTGCCTTTATCGGGCAGCAACACACGCACAATGTGTTTTAATAAAACGGACTTACCGCATCCGGAACGCCCGATGATAACACAAGTAGTCCCTTTATCTATTTTAAGGCTGACGTTATCTAAAACCTTATGCGTGCCAAATGATTTGGAAACGCCTTTTATTTCTATCATGGGAAAATAAAATAAAATAAAGCTGTGAATAAACAGTCAAAAGCAATAATCAAAATAAACATCGTTACAACAGCGCGCGCAGTTGCTTTGCCTACGCCTTCAGCGCCCCCTTCAACGTTGAACCCTTCGTAACAACTAACAAGCGCGATAATCATGCCAAAGGATAACGCTTTAATAAGGCCGGTGAATAAATCTTTGTAAACAAGGGCGCTAAAAGTAATATGGCGGTACAACCCGGAAGAAACACCTAATTTGTATACACAGATAAGATAACCTCCGAATATACCGATTATATTTGAATATAAAGTTAAAATCGGCGCCATTATGGCAAGAGCCAGAAACCGCGGGACTACCAGGTATTTTACGGGATTGGTAGCGAGTGTCTGTAACGCGTCTATTTGCTCGGTCACCTGCATAGAGCCTATTTCCGCGGTAATGGATGCGCCCACTCTTCCGGCCACTATTAGCGCGGTAATAACAGGCCCGAATTCTCTTACCATGGATAGCGCCACAATGCTGGCAATATACATTTCAGAGCCGAGCTTCTGCATCTGATAAGCGGTCTGCAAAGCCATAATTATACCGATAAAAAAAGCTATCAGCGAAACTATGGCGAGGCTGTCAACACCAACCTTCTTGCATTGTTCAAAGGTGCGCTCTTTTTTAAACGGCGGGATAAATATCCAGTAGAAAGTCTGCGCCGCCAGATAACTTAAGCCGCCTAAAAAATATAATAGCGACAACACCCTTGCGCCTAAAAGGATAATAAATTTTTTCATTATTCAAAAACCAGTTCCTGGCTTCCCCGCGACACTTTAACTGTCGCGCCTTCTTTGAATTTTTTAGAGATTATTTCCGAAGCCAGAGGATCTTCCAAAAACCTTTGTATGGTCCTTTTTAATGGCCTAGCCCCGAACACCGGGTCAAAACCCTTTTCAATCAGAAAATCCTTAGCCTCCTGATTCACCTCAAGCATTATGTTATGCTCTTTAAGCCTCTGTGCGACAAAGCCTATTTCAATATCAATAATATGCACCAAGTCCTCTTTAACCAATTGCCTGAAAACAATAATATCATCTATACGGTTTAAAAACTCCGGCTTAAAGGTGCGCTTTACTTCTTCAAACAATTTTTCTTTCATCTCCTGATAAGTCACTTCTTCTTTTTGAGTCTTAAAACCGAGGGAACCGGCCTTACGGATTAATTCTGCTCCCACGTTAGAAGTCATAATTATCACCGTATTCCTGAAATCTATTTTTCTACCGAAACTATCAGTCAGGCGCCCGTCTTCAAATACCTGGAGAAGCAAATTAAACACATCAGGGTGTGCCTTTTCAATTTCGTCCAATAATATGACTGAATAAGGCCTTCTCCTTACTCTTTCGCTAAGCTGCCCGCCCTCTTCGTAGCCGACATATCCCGGAGGAGCTCCGATTAAACGCGAGACATTAAACTTTTCCATATACTCGGACATATCCAGCTGTAAAAGCGCGTCCTCGTCGCCAAACATATATTCTGCCAGTGCGCGCGCCAAAAGAGTCTTACCAACGCCCGTGGGCCCAAGGAATATAAATGAACCTATTGGCCTCCTTGGGTCTTTAATTCCCGCGCGCGAACGCCTTACCGCATGGGCAATAGCGGATATCGCTTCTTCTTGCCCGACTACACGTTTATGCAATTCCTCTTCTATTTTTAATAATTTTTCAGTCTCTTTTTCTTCCAGGCGGAATATCGGGATACCTGTCCACTGGGAAACAATTTTAGCAATCTCTTCTTCCCCGACTTCAGGCCGCATCTTATCTTTGGCCTGTGACCATTCGCGGTTTAGCTGCTCTAAATCCTGGCGCGCCTGCCTCTCCTGGTCCCTTAGCGCCGCTGCTTTCTCAAATTGCTGGCTTTTGATATAAGATTCTTTTTCTTTCCTGATAGACTCTACTTTTTCTTCTAATTGTTTAATCTCCGGGGGCACAACTAAAACGTTTAACCTCGCGCGAGAGCCCGCCTCATCCATTAAATCCACTGCCTTGTCGGGAAGGAAGCGTCCGGATATATAACGATCCGACATCTTTGCTGCCGCCTCAAGCGCCTCATCCTTAAAAGTCACGCGGTGATGGGCTTCGTATTTATCCCGCAGGCCTTTTAATATCTCTACGGTCTGCTCAACAGACGGAGGCTCAACCATTATGGTCTGGAACCTGCGCTCAAGGGCTGCGTCCTTTTCAATATACTTCCTGTACTCATCCATAGTAGTTGCGCCGATACATTGCATCTCGCCGCGCGACAACGCGGGCTTCAAAATATTAGAAGCGTCAATCGCCCC
>JAQTVG010000079.1 GCA_028706895.1 Candidatus Omnitrophota bacterium | reverse complement strand
AGGGGCCGGAATTGTCGCGGACTCAAAGCCGTTTAATGAATATCAGGAAACATTAGTGAAAGCCAGGGCCTTGATGGAGGCAATAAATGCGTCGTAATGAAATGGTAAAAGCTGCCTTCTTAAACGGAAAATTTATTCCGGGAGAAAAAGCCCGTTTGCCTGTATTAACCCCGGGATTCCTGTATGGATGGGGATTATTTGAAAGCATGCGCGCCTATGATAATAAAATAGTTTATTTTGACGAGCACCTTAAAAGGATTAAGAAATCAGCAAAACTGCTGGATATAAAATGCCCGTATGCGGCGGATCGGTTAAAAGAAATTATCTATGAAGTTGTAAAGATGAATGGTTTTAAAGACTCATACACCAGGCTTACCTTATGGAAGTCTAAAAAAGGGGCTGATGTCCTCGTTACCGTAAAAAAATATCAACCTTATTCTTTCCGGAAATACAAGGAAGGGTTTCGCGCTCTTGTTTCTTCCTTTAGGCAGAATGATGATTCTTTACTTGCGCAGCTTAAGACTACGAATTATCTTCTCTATAGATTAGCCTATGGCCAGGCGCTAGAGAAAGGCTTTGACGAAGCGCTTATCCTTAATCATAGAGGTTATATTGCCGAAGGAAGCAGGAGTAATTTATTTTTTGCCAGAGATAAGGAATTATTTACGCCTTCTTTAAAATGCGGTTGTTTAAACGGCATAACAAGGAGAGCAGTATTTAATTTGGCCAGAAAATATAAAATTAAAACGTTTGAGGGGAATTTTACCATACCGGATTTAATCAATTCGGATGAGGCATTCCTGACCAATTCCCTGATGGGGATTATGCCTTTGGTATCCATCGAAGGGCATTATATTGGCGGAAAGATAAAACGGGGAAAATTAAGCAGTTTGTTTATAGAGCAGTACACATCCTTACTTAAG
Organism: Candidatus Omnitrophota bacterium; assembly: GCA_028706895.1. Lineage (GTDB taxonomy): Bacteria > Omnitrophota > Gorgyraeia > Gygaellales > Profunditerraquicolaceae > UBA1562. The sequence goes on along the minus strand of JAQTVG010000079.1, from coordinate 4,639 downwards.
AAATGAAGGTAAACAGGATAAAACTTCCATTTAAAATAAAAAAGCCGGTTTTGGCTTTGGGGCCGCAGGCAAAAAATAGCGTTTGTTTTGCTAAAGGACATTTCGCTTATTTAAGCCCGGTGCGCCCGGACTTAAGCAATATAAAGGATTTTTTAAAATTTCAAAGCGCTGTAAGGTATTTTCTTAAGAAGAGCCCTGAAATCATCGCTTGCGATTTACATCCCGAATATGAATCTACTAAATATGCCCGCCAGCTATCCCTGCCTGTATACCCTATCCAGCACCACCATGCCCATATTGCTTCCTGTATGGTAGAAAATTATTTAGGCAATGAAAAAGTAATCGGCGTAGCTTTTGACGGAACAGGTTTAGGCAGTGACAATAATATTTGGGGAGCGGAATTCTTAATCTGCAACTACAAAGATTTTCAAAGGGCAGCTTATCTTAAAGAGGTGCCTCTTTTGGGAGGAGAAAGCGCGATTTTAGAGCCGGCCAGGGTTACGCAAGCCTGGCTTTATTCTATATATAAAGATAAATTTTTAGATTTAAAATTAGATTGGGCCAAGAAAATAGATAAAAAGAAGTGGCAAGTCCTTAAGAATATGTACCTGACAGGATTTAATTCTCCTTTAGCCAGCAGCATGGGCAGGCTCTTTGACGCGGCAGCAAGCGTTGTGTTAGCAAAGGATAAGGCCAATTTTGAAGCAGAATTGGCAATAGAACTGGAAAGAACAGCTAGGCGTTATACGCTGCCTGCTATTGCCTACAAATTTGTGATTAGCAGGAATAAAGGCAGCTACATTATAAATCCTGCGCCAATGTTCAAAGAGATGGTATTTGATTTGAAATCCAAAGAGGCAAAAGAAAAAATTGCCAACCGGTTTCATTTAACGGTTGCGCAAATGATAAGGAAAATAAGCCTGATTTTGAGGCAGGAAACTCATATAAACAAGGTAGTTTTGTCAGGCGGTGTTTTTCAAAATAATCTTTTACTTTGCATGGCTTTAGACTTATTATATAAGGAAGATTTTAAGGTTTATACGCATAAATATTTATCCTGTAACGACTCGTGCATTTGCCTGGGCGAGGCAGCTCTCGCAGGATTTTAGGAGTTAAACATGTGTTTAGGCATACCCATGAAGATAAAAAAGATTAAGGGCGAATTTGCTGAAGTGGAGTCCGGCAAACTTGTCCGCACCGTTAACATCCAGATGCTCTCGCATGCCCGCGAGGGAGATTATATTATAGTCCATGCCGGCTTCGCCATAGAAAAAGTAGACCCTAGAAAAGCAAAGGAAACCCTGAAAATAATAGATGAAATATATTGATGAATTCCGTAATGTCGGTTTGATTAAGAAACTCTCGCAAAAAATCAGGGCAATCGTGCCTGGGAATAACATAAATATTATGGAGGTTTGCGGCACGCATACGCAGGGTTTTTTCAGGTTCGGGCTTGATAAACTCCTGCCCAGGAACTTAAAATTAATCTCCGGTCCGGGTTGCCCGGTGTGCGTGAGCCCCCAGTCATATATTGATAATGCGATAAAACTGGCGCAACACAAAGATAATATTATTTTGACCTTCGGCGATATGCTGCGCGTCCCGGGGACAAGGTCTACCCTGGAAAAAGAAAGGGCCAAGCGCGGAAATGTTAAAATAGTTTATTCTGCCATGGATACTATTTTGTTTGCCCGCCGGAACCCCGATAAAAAAATAATATTCCTGGCGGTAGGTTTCGAAACCACCGCGCCCACGATAGCATTAAGCATCATCCAGGCAAAAAAAGAAAGGTTAAGAAACCTGTATTTTTATTCTTCTCTAAAATTGATTACGCCCGCGATGGAATACCTGACTAAAGACAAGAGGTTAAACCTTTCCGGTTTTTTATGCCCGGGGCACGTCTCCTGTATAATCGGAACGGACTCCTATGAATTTATCCCGGAAAAATATAAAATAGGTTGCTGCGTGACAGGTTTTGAACCGTTGGATATTTTAGAGGGTATTTATTTTCTGATACGGCAAATCAGAGATAATAAACCGCGCGTAGAAAACCAGTATATACGCGCAGTAACCCGAGGCGGCAACCGTAAAGCAAAAAATACAATTTTTAAAGTCTTTGAAATACGCAATTCTTCCTGGCGGGGTTTAGGAGAAATCCGCCAGAGCGGCCTAAAAATAAAAAAAAGTTTCTCGGATTTTGATGCAGAAGAGGCGCTGTCTATCAGCGACAAGTATCCGGCGCCCGGCGGTAAGTTAGCCCGCTGCAGATGCGGCGATGTCTTAAAAGGGCTGATTTCGCCAAAAGATTGCCCGTTATTTTCTAAGTTTTGTAAACCGGATGAACCGATAGGGCCGTGTATGGTCTCAAGCGAAGGAGCGTGCAATGCATATTACAAATACAGAAGGCAGCAATAAATCCATGCGTATTGCCCGGAATTTCAGGCCGCATATTCTCCTGCCCGCGTTCGTTTTGTTTCTATCGGCCTTATTACCCGGATGCACGCAAAATAGCGAGCCAAAAGATGCGCAAGGTTATGTGGAGAAATCCAGGGAATATTTTCAGCGCGCGGTCAATCTTTATAAAGGCTTAATTGCCAAAGGCGAGGATTTGGATAAGCTGCATTTTGAACTCGGGCAACTATATTATAATCAGGGGGAGTGGGGCCAGGCAATAGGGGAGTTCAGAAAGACCAATTTGGTTTTGGCGAAAAAGTTCCTGGCTATCTCGTATTATCGGTTAGGAAATTTTACTGACGCGCTTGAAATATTTAACAAAGAGAAGATTATAGACAGCGAATATCTGTACTATTACGGCCTGACCTGCGAGAAGTTAAACCTTTTTGACCAGGCCATCAGTTCCTATAAAAAGATAAAAGGCGGAAAGTTTGCCGTTAGTGCCTCCGAGCGGCTTAATATAATTCAGAAAGAGTCGGCGAACGCGAACATAAAAGATATAAGCCCGCAGGTATATAATATTTTAAAGGGAGCGCCTTCCGAGGATAAATACCCGCAGGCAGGCGCGCTTATTTTGTTGTGCGATGAAAAGATTGAAATTACGCCGCAAAATACCCAGGTTTCCTCGCTGCACTATATAGTTAAGATTTTAAATGAACGGGGCAAAGAGAATTTTTCGGAAAGCCACATAGATTACGACTCTACCTTTGAAAGGGTGGAACTGGAATACGCCCGCACCATAAAACCTGATGGCACAGTCACGGATGTAGGCACCCGCCATATCCGCGATGTATCTAAATATTTGAATTTCCCGCTTTATAGTAATGCGCGTGTTTACATAATATCTTTCCCGGAGATTGCGCAAGGCGCATGCATAGAATATAAAGTCAAGATATACCGCAGCCAGCTCATTAATGACAAAGATTTCGTTATGGGCTATCCCTTACAAACGCAAGAGCCGGTCATCTCCGCCGATTTTAGTATTGCATTGCCTGTAGAGAGGGCGCTGTATACAAAGATAATAAACGATAAGTATAATTATTTTGGCGCAGGCCTGAGGCCGCAGGTCCAATCGCAGCAGGAGCGCAGGGTGTATAGTTTGCAGTTCAGGGATATACCGCAGATAATACCAGAACCCAACATGCCAGACGCCGTAGAGATAAACCCCACGTTACTGTTTTCCACGTTTGGCTCCTGGCAGGAGATTTATGATTGGTGGTGGAAACTCGCCCGGGATAAAATAAAAGCAGACGCCTCCATAAAAGATAAAGTAAAGGAATTAATTAGAAATAAGAATTCCGAAGAGGAGCGCGCCAGGGCGATTTATAATTTTTGCGCTCAAAACATCCGTTATGTGGCAGTAGAATATGGCCAGGCCGGATACGAGCCGCACGACGCCCGCGATATATTTAAAAACAAATACGGAGATTGCAAGGACCAGGCAATACTTTTAGTCACGATGCTAAAAGAAGCAGGTTTATCCGCCTGGCCGGTCCTTATCCCCACCAGGAATTGCTATAATTTAAACGAAGATTTTCCTTCTATGCTCTTTGACCATTGTATTGCCGTGCTCTCCTTGAATGACAAAATTATTTTTCTTGACCCTACCGCAGAGACTTGCTCTTTCGGCGACTTGCCGGCAGGCGACCAGGACCGGCAGGTTTTGATTATCCGGGAAGGCGGCTATAAAATACAAAAGACCCCTCTTTATCCTGCCGGGCACAATTTAATTAAGCAATATCTTAAAATAAAAGTAAATAATGATGAAGCCATATCTGCGGACAGGGCTGTTTTTAGCTACGGCGTGTATGACCAGGCACAGAGGTATTGGATGCTATACACTCCTCCGGAATTAATCCGGGAATCGCTAAAAGAAAAAATACAATCCGTTTCCATAGGAGCAACGCTAACCAGCTACAACATAAAAAATTTAGAAAATCTCAATAGCCCGGTAATATTAGATTATTCTTTCCGGGGCTCTGAGTATTTTACTGCCGCCGGGAAAACCAGAATAATGCCGCAGCTGACGAGCCTTGATACGTCTCTAGTGGCAAAAGATAAGCGTAAATACCCCATAGAATTTCCCGTCCTGGATGTTAAGGAAGTCTCCTTTGAAGTTGAAATCCCCAAAAATCTTACCGTAAAATATATGCCGTCCGGCATAAGCGAAGACAGCACCTGGCTG
>JAQTVG010000078.1 GCA_028706895.1 Candidatus Omnitrophota bacterium | reverse complement strand
CTCCTATATTCCCATAAATAAAATACCCGCTGTAAAAGAAAGGATACTTCCTTAAAACCTCAAAGGATTTTCTTATTGTAGCCTGGTCAAAGCCTTTATCCAACTGTTTGAGTATCCAATCATGCGGAGATTCAATGCCAATCAAGAGCGCCTTAAAACCCGCTTTAACCATTTTTCCCAACAAACCCGGATAACGCGCGATATCAATGCGCGCCTGCGCGAAAAAACGCTTTTTTATTTTCCGCGCGATAAGCTGGTCGCAGATTTGCTCGGCCCGCTTCGGGTCGGTAAAAAAGTTATCGTCGCTAAACATAACAATGTTGGCCTTTAATCCGCTAAGCTCTTCAATAACGGAATCAACGCTGCGCGCTGAATAATTCCTCTTCTGGCCGAGAGGGTTCATGGTAAAAGTGCAGAATTTACAGTCAAAAGGGCACCCGCGCGCGCTTAAAACCGCGTCAAATTCCCAGCTTTTTATTTTTACTCCATTTACCGATAAACAATAATCATTATGCCGTAAGGAACGGTCAGGAATAGGCAAGAGATTAACATCCGGAAGGGGGCGGTTCGGATTATGAGTTATTTGGCCGTTACGCCTGTAAGAAATACCTAAAATATCCCTGTAGTCAACTCCGCGCAGGATTTCCTGTATGCTCTCCTCGCCTTCGCCTCTTACAATTATATCAATCAAGGGGACATCCCTGAAAAGTTCTTCTACTTTTTCCGTTGCTTTATAGCCGCCGACTACCAGCAAAATATCATCCGGCATTTGGTTAAGAAGCTGGCATATTTCTTCGTATTGACGGTCCCAGCCGATGCCTACGCAAATTACGTCTATATTATTTTCTTTGATAAAACCCCTGAGCACATCTATATTAGAAAGCTCAAGTTCATAACGCAAATCTAAAAGCGTGACTTTTTCGGCTACTGCCTTGGCGCTTGTCGCCACATATTCTAAGCCTGTAGGAGGAAAAAGCATCATTGTATTAGTAGCGCTTTTCTCAATATAAGGATTCAAAAATAAAGCGTGTTTGTATTTCATATGTCCTCTTAACTATTCGGGATAAACTTGTCTGTTTATTTTAGCATACTGTGGTATTCTTGCAATGACTTTGGCTGGGTCTGCCTTCTTTTTACGGCATCTATGCCGTCTACGGTTGCGCGGGCAGCAGACATTGTCGTGACATAAGGAATTTTATACTGGATAGCAAGCATACGGATATAACTGTCGTCGTGAACGCTCGTGCGGCCTGCAGGAGTGTTGATAATTAAATGCACCTCTTTATTTTTAATCGCATCTGAAATATTGGGCCTGCCCTCATGCAGTTTTTTAATAAAATCCGCTTCAAGGCCTTTTTCTTTCAGGAAGCGCTGCGTATTTTCCGTAGCAAAAACTTTAAAACCCATCTTTAATAATTTTGCGGCAATAGGGAAAAGCTCTGCTTTATCTTTGTCTGTTACAGTCACCAATACATTGCCTTGTGTCGGAAGCCTTGTCCCTGATGATTCCTCCGCTTTAAAAAAAGCTAACCCGAAATCCTCGTCAATCCCCATAACCTCTCCTGTTGCCCGCATTTCAGGCCCCAGCACAGGGTCAACCTCAGGGAACATATTAAAAGGAAAAACCGCCTCCTTCGCAGAAACATACGGGAGCTTGCGATGTATTAATTCAGGAAAATCGCTTATTTTTTTACCTAACATCAAAAGAGTGGCAATACGCGCAAGCGGTATCCCCACAGTTTTAGCTACCAGCGGCACGGTACGCGAAGCGCGCGGGTTCGCCTCCAGGATATAGACCTGGCCTTCACAAATGGCAAATTGAATATTAATCAAACCTACTACATTTAATTCTCTGGCGATTTTCTTCGTCCATTCGTCAATAGTTTTTAGATGTTCCCGTCCTATGCTGCGCGAAGGTATGGTGCAGGCAGAATCTCCGGAATGAATACCGGCATGTTCAATATGCTCCATTACCGCCGCTATAAATGTTTCTTTACCGTCGGAAAGAGCGTCCACTTCGCATTCAATAGCATTTTCAAGGAAACGGTCAATCAACATAGGGTATTCGGGGCTGACCTGTATTGCCTCTTTTGCGTATTTAACCAGCATCTGTTCGTCGTAAACTATCTCCATCCCCCGCCCGCCTAAAACAAACGAAGGCCTGACCATGACAGGATACCCAATACGCTTAGCGATAACAATTGCTTCTTCCAGCGATACCGCTGTTGCGCCATCGGTCTGGCGTATCCCCAGTTCAATCATTTTCTGCCTGAATAACTCTCTGTCTTCGGCAAAAGCAATGCTTTTTGTACTCGTGCCTAAAATCTTGACTCCGTTACGCTCAAGCTCCGCAGCTATATTTAACGGCGTCTGCCCGCCAAACTGCACAATCGCGCCGACAGGTTTTTCTTTTTCCCATATAGTCAAAACATCTTCAGCGGTCAATGGCTCAAAATAAAGTTTATTAGATGTGTCGTAATCAGTAGAAACTGTCTCGGGGTTACAGTTAATCATAATAGACTCAATACTCTCGTCGCGCAAAGCAAACGCCGCGTGCACGCAGGTATAATCAAATTCAATGCCCTGGCCGATACGATTAGGCCCCCCGCCTAAAATCAGGACCTTCTTTTGCCCGGAAACCGCGACCATATCCTCACCTGGCGTATAAGTAGAATAATAATAAGCCGCATCTTTAACCCCGCTAACAGGGACAGGCTCAAAGCGGGCATTACCAACCACCTTTTTCCTGCGGCTGCGCACATCATCTTCTTTTACCTTAAATATCTTAGCCATGTATTTATCGCTAAATCCCCAGGCCTTGGCTTTCTTCAAAGAATCATCGCTCAATCCCTTCCAGCCGGTTTTTAACATCACCTCTTCAAATTCAACCAGCTCCTTCATTTCTTTGATGAATGGTTTGCCTATATAGGTAAGTTTATTAAGCTCATCTACGCTAGCACCTTTACGCAATGCCTCATACATAATGAATACGCGCTCGCTGGAGGCAAATGCGAGCTTAGATTTTAATTCTTCTAATGACAGGCTGTTAAAATCCTTGGCAAATCCTAACCCGTACCTGCCGATTTCAAGGGAACGTATGGACTTCTGGAACGCTTCTTTAAAAGTTTTGGCAATGCTCATTACCTCGCCGACTGCTTTCATTTGCGTGCCCAATATGTCTTTGGCCTGGCGGAATTTTTCAAAAGCCCAGCGGGCAAACTTTATTACCATATATTCACCCCATGGCTCGTATTTTTCCAGCGTCCCTTTTCTCCAATAAGGAATTTCATCCAGGGTAAGCCCGGCAGCTAATTTTGTAGAAACCCGGGCAATGGGAAATCCGGTTGCCTTAGAGGCTAGCGCCGATGAACGCGATGTGCGCGGGTTTATTTCAATAGCTACTAAACGGTCATCTTTTAAATTATGCGCAAACTGAATATTTGTGCCGCCGACAACTCCAATCGCGTCAACTATTTTATAAGAGAGTTCCTGCATCCTTTTTTGCAGCGCCTTCGGCACTGTAAGCATAGGCGCGACGCAGAAGCTGTCTCCGGTATGCACACCCATCGCATCTATATTTTCTATAAAACAGACGGTGATTTTCTGGTCTTTTTCATCACGCACCACTTCAAGCTCTAATTCCTCCCAGCCGATTACCGCCTCTTCAATCAAAACCTGGTGTATGAGGCTGGCATTTAGTCCCCTGCGGGTTAAAACTCCAAGGTCCTCATTATTATAAGCAATACCGCCGCCTGTGCCTCCTAACGTATATGCCGGGCGTATTACTACCGGATAACCTAACTTTTGGGCTACCTTTAACGCCTCTTCTTCGGAAACACAAATCTCGGAATGCGGCACAGGTATGCCGAGTTTTTTCATTGTATCCTTAAATGCCTCGCGGTCTTCGCCGCGCTCTATGGCATCGGCTTTAACCCCGATAATCCTTACATTATATTTATCTAATACCCCTGCCTTATGTAAAGCCGAAGCTAAATTTAACCCCGTTTGCCCCCCCAGATTCGGCAAAAGCGCGTCGGGTTTTTCTTTGGCAATTATTTTAGTCAGGCTCTCTACGGTTAACGGCTCTATATAAGTGTGATCAGCCATACCGGGATCGGTCATAATCGTCGCCGGGTTTGAGTTTACCAGGACAATTTCATAGCCCTCCTCACGCAGCGCTTTACACGCCTGAGTGCCGGAATAATCAAACTCGCAGGCCTGGCCGATAATTATAGGGCCGGAGCCGATAATTAATACCTTCCTGATATCTTTTCTTCTTGGCATATTTAATCCTCCTCGGAAAACGCTGAAAAATTAGGCAGGCTTAGGCAAAAAAAAGAGGCAACCCTCTCTAAGAGAGCTGCCTGGAAATTCTAAACCGCGTGATTTTAAGTCTTATAATAAACATCAAACCCTAATCCTGTAAATATCCTCATAATTATTTTTATTATTATATTCTGTTATAGGGCATACGTCAAGGTTAATTTCACAAGGTTGGGCGCAGCCGGCCAAGCATTACCGCTTTATCATCTTGGTTTTGTTTCGCCTAATTTTCTCAATCCGCGGCCGCTATACAAATGCTCTTCTATCTGCTCCAAAGTATAACCCTTGGTCTCAGGGACAAAGAAATAACAATAGATTATCCCGATAACAGAAATCAATGCAAAGAGCCAGAATGTCCCGGGCTTACCGAGCTTATCTGTAAGTGTCAAAAAAGTAGCCGCGACAATCATATTAAAACCCCAGTTTGCCACAGTAGCTAAGCTCATCGCCCTGCCCCGTATTTTTAGCGGATAAATCTCTGCTATCATTAACCAAAAAATAGGCCCGAGGCTGATAGCAAATGAAGCAATATAAAATAATACGCTGCCTACGGCAATCCACTTTAATAAACTTGAAAGACTCGGCAAATGAAATGCCACTCCCAACACTCCCAGACTTAGCGCCATGCCTGCCATACCTATATACAATAAAGGCTTGCGGCCCAATCTATCCAAGAGCCATATCGCTACCAATGTCATCAAAACATTAACCACCCCTACCCCGACAGTAGCTAATATCGCGACTTTATGCGAACCAAAACCCGCGAACTCAAATATCGTCGGAGCATAATAAATTATAGTATTAATACCTGTTGCCTGCTGAAAAAACGCCAAAAAGATGCCTACAAAAAGCGCAGGCCTTACCCACGGCTGGAATACTTCTGCCCAGCAGCATCCTTTCTCAGCCGCGCTCTTAGAAATCTCCTCTATTTCTTTATCTATATCTTTGCCTCTGTTTGTACGCGTAAGGACTTGGCGCGCGCGGTCAATAAACCCCCGGGATACTAACCAGCGCGGTGATTCCGGTAAAAATATCATGCCGACTAACAATATTATCGCCGGTATTGCCCCCATCCCAAACATCCAGCGCCACTCCTGTTCTGCGCCCACAGTAAGCATATAATCAATCAAGTACGAAACAACTATGCCGCAGGTAATCATCAGCTGGTTTAAAGAAACCAAAGCCCCTCTTACATCAGGAGGAGAAATCTCAGAAATATAAAGCGGGGCAACATAAGAAGCAACTCCTATTGCCAGCCCGATTAAAAACCTGCAGGCAACTATTGT
>JAQTVG010000077.1 GCA_028706895.1 Candidatus Omnitrophota bacterium | reverse complement strand
AATCCGCATCATAACCAGGTATAAGGATTTAATTGTCTTTGACGGCGCAAGAAAGATCAGCGCCGATAGCATAGGCCTGGAACTAAACCCTAATGAGGCCATCCTGAAAGTTCCGCTTAAAATATTAGGCCAACCCGATTTTATTCTGGCTACAATTAAGACCTACTCGGAAAGTTCGGGCGTAGATACCGCAAGCTTCCGGGAGATAAATATAAAATAGGGGGTGGTATTATGCTGGAATTAAAATCAGTCAAGATAAAGAAGCCTGATGACGTAAATTTAATATTAGGACAGAGCCATTTTATCAAAACAGTTGAAGATTTATATGAGGTCCTGGTAAATGCCGTACCAGGTATAAAATTCGGTTTAGCGTTCGTAGAATCTTCAGGCGCCTGTAAAATAAGGTCTGAAGGGAATGACCCTGAACTAAAGGAACTTGCGCAGGCCAATGCCTTAGAGATCGGGGCAGGCCATAGTTTTATTGTATTGATAAGGAATGCTTTCCCTATAAATGTCTTAAACGCGGTTAAGGCCATACCTGAGGTTTGCGTGATATATTGCGCCTCAGCTAACCCGGTAGAGGTAATTATTGCCGAAACAGATATGGGGCGGGGCATATTAGGGGTTATTGATGGAGCAAGGCCCAAGGGGATTGAGTCCGCAGAAGATATAGAATGGCGTAAGGGATTTTTACGCAAGATCGGCTATAAACTCTGATATTTGTATTAATCATAGGCATAGGTAACGCTTTTGCTGCGGGCTTTGCTCGCGTGCTGAAATTTTTTGCCGTCTGCTACGGTTTACTCCTCGTTCGTTTGCAGGAATTCCGACACACGTATAACGAAGGTCAGTTCCTGCACTCACTCGTCGTAAATCCTTGCAGACGTTTGCCAAAAAATTTCTAATGCACGCTCCCAAACCCCACAGCAAAATATATAACTATATTAATATTTCAGCAGGTGGCTTGGTTTGATTTGAGCAGCATGTAGTTTATGCGAGCGGCCAAGGTTCACCTGTTAAAACGAAGTCGGTGAGAGCGAGCATAAACTCCAAGCGAGTACCGCCACGGTGGGGCGGGACGAGCGGTGCTGCGAAAACAAGCCAAGACATACGCTAAAAAGATTGTTTACGCCTATAAACTTTACGCAAACTCTGATATTTTACTTGCAAATTTCGGGTTTTTTGTTATATATTACCTATGGATTCTAAAAAGATTCGTAAAAGTATCAGCCGTTTCTTCGGCTGGGTTGGATTAAATTTTAGCTCTTTGATAATTAAAGCTATCCCTGAGCGTTGGGTGTATAGTTTTGCCAAGGGTTTTGCCGGTATCGGCTTTAGGATCGCGCGTAAACAAAAGAAGATTGCGATAGAGAGCCTGACTCTTGCTTTTGGCCAGGAGAAAACAAAGGCCGAAATAGAACAGATTGCCAGGGATTGTTTTATTTTTATGGCAAAGGCAGGTTTTGAGTTGATATTTCTTATGGATAAGCCCCATCTTATAAAAGAGCGTGTAACGTTGGCAGGCAAGGAGAACCTGGATAAAGCTCTATCTCGAGGCAATGGCGTAATCCTGGTGAGCGCGCACTTCGGGAATTTCCCGTTGATGTTGGCTAGGATAAGGCTTGAGGGCTATGAAACTTCGGGTATAATGCGGCAGATGCGGGATACCAGGGTAGAGAAGATTTTTCTGGAAAAACGCGAGAAACTCGGCATAAAGACAATATACAGCCAGCCCCGGAATGTGTGTGTTGAAACGACAATAAGGGCATTGCGTAAAAATGAATTAGTTTTTATACCTATAGACCAGAATTTCGGCACCAGCGGCGTGTTTGTTGAATTTTTTGGCAAGCAGGCAGCTACTGCCACAGGGCCCGTAGTGTTGGCGTTAAGGTCAAAAGCGGCGATAATTCCCTGTTTTATTGTAAGGCAAAAAGACGATACGCATAAGATTATTTTTGAAAAACCGTTAGTTTTAGAAGAAGGCAAAACGCATCAAGAGACAGTTACTGTAAATATACAAAAATTAACCAGCATAATTGAGTCTTATATACGTAAATATCCTGCTGAATGGGGTTGGATCCATCGCAGATGGAAGAGCAGGCCGAACATAGAAGGAGGTGCGTGACATGGCAGAAGAAATTAAGCAAGAAGAAAAGAAATGCTGTGAAGGAAAAAATGCCTTTGGCACTATCTTTAAGGTTATACTGGGTTTAGTATTTTTAGTGTTAGGTGTTTTGGCGGTTGTAAACTGGTTTGGCAGCCTGCTGGTGGTATTTAAAGGATGTATCGGGCTATTTTTAATCCTGGTTGGTATCATCACCTTAGCGATAGCCAAAGAGTAAAATCCCCGGGATTTAATTAAAATACAAAAAAGGGTTAATATCCAACTTAAGTATATTAAGCAGGGTTATTAACCCTTTTTTTGAGGATAGTTGTATTGACAAGGCACTTATTCTGTGCTAAGTTAATTTTCTAAGAGGGGGAGGTAAAATAATGAAAGAGAAAATAATCTTATTTTTGGGAATTATGTTTTCTTTTATATTAATAAATGCGGGTTTTGGCTTTTGCCAGGATGAAGAGGGCGGCGCGCCTCCTGTCCAAGAGGCATACGTTGAACCGGAAATGCAATGGCTCTGGGGAGAAACGGTTTCGGTGGATACAGCTGCCAGGAAAATACTGATTAAATACCTTGATTATGAGACGGACACAGAAAAAGAGATAACCATTGATGTGAATGATAAAACAACCTTTGAAAACATTAATTCCATGGATGGGATCAAACCTGCGGATATTCTCAGCATTGATTATGTTTCCGGGCCTGATGGAAAGAATACAGCCAGGAATATCAGCGTAGAAAAACCTGAAAGCGCGGAGACTTTGCCAAGGGATATTACTCGGGAAGGGCCGCAAGCAACGCCGGCGTCAGAGTAATAATTATATTTAAGAATAATAATTATTGATATGGCTAATAAGCGGGCAGGGAATAATCCCTGCTTTTGTTGTTATGGAAGATATAAAGCTTATCATTTTTGATTTAGACGGGACGCTGGTTAACGCATATCAGGCGATAACCAGCAGTTTTAATTATACTATGCGAAGACTTCATTATCCTGCGCAAGGCGCTTTAACTATCCGTCGGGCAGTGGGGTGGGGGGATAAAAATCTCCTGAAGCCTTTTGTAAAAAAGAAAGACCTGCCTTTAGCTGCGTCTATATATCGCAGGCATCATAGCAGCGCGCTTATTAAAGAATCCCGCTTATTCCCTAAGGCAGGTAAATTATTGGCTTATCTTAAAAATAAAGGTTATATACTTGCCGTAGCGAGTAACCGCCCGACCCGTTTTTCCTGGATTTTAATCCGTCACCTTAAGATAAATAAATGCTTTGATTATGTCCTTTGCGCTGATAAATTAAAACGCGGCAAGCCCTATCCGGAGATTATCAATAAAATTATGCGAAAGTTTGGCGTAAGGCCGCGAGAAACTGTTTATGTGGGTGATATGGTTATTGATGCCCAGGCAGGCCGGCGCGCAAAAGTCAAAACTATAATTGTTACTACAGGCTCAAGCACAAAAACAGAGATCAATAAAGAAAATCCCTGCCGTATTATCAGCAATATCTCAGAGTTATTGGAAATATTATAGATTAATAGGGCGCTCTCCCTAGTTAGCCTTTACGGCCCTTTTGCCTTGACAGACGGGCCCATTTCGAGTATAATTCAATTCCAGAGAGATTATTTATGAAAAAAGCCATTTTTATTATAATATGCGGGTTCTGGACTGTCGGTTTATCCGGTTGTTCTTTTATGCACCACAATGGAGGAAGCGCTTCACGGTTAGCTTCGCTTCCGTCTTATTCCGGGCCTAAGGCACGCGTTACCGTGGCAGATTTTGATGTTAAGGCCACGAAAGCTACGGGCGAGATTGGTTCTGATGTGCGCAACATGTTAGTTACTGCTTTAGCAAATAGTAATCGTTTTGCCGTAGTTGATTACCAGAAAAATCAGGTTGCGCTAATCCAGGAACAGCAGTTATCCGTATCGGCTGCTCCTCAGGCAGGTGATGCGCCCCAGCCAAAATTAGCAAATAAGCCCGCGGATTTAATTATTACAGCTTCGGTTACAGAATTTGAGCCAGAAATGTCAGGCGGGAGGGCGGGCGTAGGCGGCGGTGGCGGCGTAGGCAGCGGCAGATGGGGCGGGTTATTGGGCTCAGCTTTAAGCAAATCGCATATGGCTTTAGACATAAGTATTGTAGACGCGTCAACTTCTAAGTCATTGGCAGTTACGCGCGTACAGGGCCAGGCATCGGATGCCGACGGCTCTAATAAGAATGGATTTTCAGGCAGCGGAGGTCTGGGGGCAGGGTTATCTGCTTACGCTAATACTCCCATGGAAAAGGCAATACGCATTTGTATTATTGAAGCAGTGCGCTATATGTCCCAGGCCATACCCGTAGATTATTATAAATACACAGATAAGGGTTAATACACTAATTAAAAATGGGAAAACGTAAACGTAGAGGAAAACTCAACTGGCGTTCAAAGCGGGCTAATAAAGGCAGAAAGCCTTGTTTAGGTTAATTAAAATCCTTGCTTAGAATAAGGGAGGTTGAGTATGCAGGAAAAAGAGATTGGTAAGATTACGCATTATTTCGGCCATCTTAGCGTAGGAATAATAGAGCTTTCGGATGCCTTGAAAATAGGCGAAAGTATCCACATTAAAGGCCATTCCGAAGATTTTGCTCAAGCCATTGATTCCATGCAGATTGAACACGCCAGCGTCTCTGAAGCAAAACCAGGGGATTCGGTAGGCATAAAGGTTGGCCAAAAGGTCCACCCCGGAGACAAAGTCTTCAAAGTAATTCCTTAAAATAGAGACAGCTTACCTTAGGGTAATACCCCCGTCTTTTATATGCCATCCTGTTGTTAAATCATAAATTTTTCTTGACAATATAAGTTTTCGTGTTATTATTATAAAAAACGTAATACTTATTATCAGGAGTAAAAGTGGCTCAATTAGTTAGGTTTGGGGTATCTCTAGAGAAAATATTGCTTGCCCGTTTTGATTCTCACCTCAAAGGAAAAAAATATACAAACCGCTCTGAAGCAATCCGCGACCTTATCAGGGAAGATTTGATAAAAAGGCAATGGCAGGAAGGTAACGAGATAGCCGGCACCATTACTATTATTTATGACCACCATAAGCGCGAGCTTGTAAATAAACTAATGGATATTCAGCATGATTTCGGAGGGGTTATTATCTCTACCCAGCACATCCATTTAGACCACCATAACTGCCTGGAGATAATTGCGGTGAAAGGCAGGCCCAAGCTTGCCCAGAAGCTTGCTGATACACTTAAGGCGGTAAAGTGGGTAAAGCATGTAGCCCTAAGCATGTCAAGCACGGGAAAGGAGATTTGAGGTATTATTTTTTTATCCTATCGTAGCACGAAATATAAAAACGTATTATAAAATAACACCTCGCCTTCCTCTGGTAAAAGGATCCGGTTGGCTGGCGCAAACAAAAGATGAAAGGGGGCATATTTATGGCAGTTTTAAGAAAGGCAACATTATTTTTACTGGTTATTGTTTTTTTCTGTTCTGTGCCGGTTTTTGCAGACGAGGCATCTA
>JAQTVG010000076.1 GCA_028706895.1 Candidatus Omnitrophota bacterium | reverse complement strand
CAGGATATTAATAACATAACAACAAGACGCTTTCCGAGCCAATCGGAAAAGTGTCTTGTGGCTAAGAAGGAAAGTGTATATTTTAGTATGAATCATAAATTAAATTCTGCTCCTAAAAAAGCTTTTACTCTCCTGGAATTAATCATAGTAATTATCATCGTAGGTATTCTTGCTACCGTAGGGCTTACTTCGTATACTAATCAAACCGAATACTCCCGCACTGCCGAAGCAAAAGCCAATATAAGTTCTATGCGTAAATTAGCTTATGAGTATTATATGAAGAGTGGCACATATATCGGGATAATTAGTTCTGATGTGGGAGTGGGGACAGGCGCTGATCAAATCCCTAATTCAGCTAATTCCAAGAATTATTTTTATTATGGCGTAAGCAGCAGTTATCCACCGACTGCAAGTTATGTTGTTATGTACGCGGAACGGTGTTCAGCTGGAGGCAAGGTACCTAATTTATCCGCTATTTATGACTTATGGTGGAAAGTTGATTCAACAGGCGTAGCTACTCAATATGCTTACAGGAATACCACTGGTTCTGCAGTTATTACCAGTGATTGGTCAGGGTGCTGTAGATGAAAATTATCCATGGTATAAATAAAATCAGGAGATTTAAAAATCCCGTCGTGGCGCTTGGGGTATTTGACGGGGTGCACCTGGGACATCAGAAGATACTCAAAGCCGCAATCAATAAAGCCAGGAGCATAAAAGGCACGAGTATGGTTGTGACTTTCTGGCCTGACCCACATAAAGAGCAAAGTATCTATTCTTTGGAGCACCGTTTAAGGTTAATGGAGTCTTTAGGTATAGATGCTTGCGTTGTCATAAACTTTAACCAGAGTTTCTCCAGGATTCCCGCAGAAAGTTTCATAAAAAATATTTTAGTAAAAAAGATTGGAGTAAAACATATATATATCGGGAGAAATTTCAGGTTTGGCAGGAGAGGGGAAGGGGATTTCAAGACTTTAAGTAATCTGTCTTCTTTATATCAATTTAAAGCAAAGGCGTTTGATATAGTTAAAATAAATAAACAACCCATAAGCAGCACCTATATCCGAAGGTTAATTAAACAAGGAAAATTAAACAGCGCCGAAAAATTACTTTCAAGGCCGGTGAGCGTTTTAGGCACAGTAATCAGAGGCGCATCTTTAGCTGCTAAATTAGGTTTCCCGACGGCAAATATAAATCCCCATCATGAAGTCTTGCCGCCGCCGGGCATTTATGCCGTTAAAATCATTTTTAATAATAGAATATTAAAAGGTGTTTGTTATATTGGAACAAAGCCCACATTTAAAAAACAAGAACAAATACATATAGAAGCACACATGTTTAACTTTAAAAAAAGTATTTATGGAGGATATTTAGAGGTACAATTTATAAAAAAGATAAGGAATGACAGGAAGTTTAGTTCTTTGGAACTTTTAGCCCGGCAGATAAAAAAAGATGTAGTTTGCGCACATAACATATTTTCCTTCCCTTTATAGTGCCACAATATATAGCCACTAAAGCCTCTCCTATCCACTAGTCCTTGTATTTCCTTAAGTTAGAGAATTTTTTTCTTGACATAATGGCAAATTTTCTCTATACTTGGCATACAAAGTGGTTAAAAGTGGAGTAAAGTGGAAAGGACGTAAATAATGTTCTATGGCGAATATCTGCATTCCATAGACCGTAAGGGTCGCCTCATCTTACCTGCCAAGTTCCGCGAAAGCGCCAAGGCACATTTCATAGAGAAATTTTTTGTCACCCGCGGTTTGGATAAATGCCTTTTTATGTTTTCAGAAGAAGAGTGGCGCACGCAGGAAAATAAATTCAAGGCCATACCGTTTACCAAACAGGAAGCGCGTACATTTAACCGTTTATATTTTTCCGGCGCAGTAGAAGTGTCCGCCGATAAGCAGGGCAGGATACTTATTCCCCAGTATTTAAAGGATTTTGCCCAGATAAAAAAAGACGTGATGATTGTAGGCGTATCTAATAGGGTAGAAATCTGGGCTAAAGATAAGTGGCAGGAATTCTACGGGACTTCCCGGCAATCTTTTGAAGAGATAGCCGAGAAATTAATGGATAGTTAAATATAGTGTCAGCACGTGAAACAGAAATTTCATATCCCAGTTATGCTTGGTGAAGTAATAGATTATCTTTCCCTGGCCCCCGGTAAAGTTATAGTAGATGCTACTATAGGAACGGGCGGGCACAGCAGGGCCATTGCTGAACATATTATGCCCGGAGGCAGGCTTATCGGCATTGACAGGGACGAAGATTCTTTGGCTGTAGCCCGTGAAAGATTGTGTGACTTTGGATCTGCCTGCGAATTCGTGCACGGAAGTTTTTCTGATATTGATAAAATACTGGAGAATCTCAATATCAAAAAGGTTGACGGGGTATTATTTGATTTGGGCCTTTCTTCATACCAGCTTGACGACCCCAACCGTGGTTTTAGCTTTCATAATGACGGCCCATTAGATATGCGTTTTGACAGGAATAGTTTTATCTCTGCTTATGATTTGGTGAATAACCTTAACGAAGAAGAGCTCTCTTCAATATTACGGACATTCGGAGAAGAGAGATGGCATAACCGCATCGCGCATTTTTTAGTGGAAGAAAGAGAGAAACACGCTATTACCACAACGCGGGAATTAAGCGATATCGTAGTCAAGGCGGTGCCCTCCAGGTACAGGCATTACCGCATACATCCTGCGACGCGTACTTTTCAGGCGGTGCGCATTGCCGTGAACAGGGAATTGGAAATAATAGAAACAGGGATAAATAAGGCAGTTGACTTGCTTAATGCAGGGGGGAGGATTTGCGTTATTTCTTTTCATTCCCTGGAAGACCGCATAGCTAAATTAAGTTTCCGTAAACTCGCTGCCGGCGGAAAAATAAATATAATAACTGCTAAGCCAATGGTGCCTAGGTTTAGCGAGATTAAACTGAACCCCAAAAGCCGCAGCAGTAAATTGAGGGTTGCCGAAAGGTCATAAGATGAAGCTGTCAAAAATTTTATTATTCACTACTTTCGCTACCTGTTTTTGCCTTCTCTACGTTTATCAGCAGACAGAGATATTCCGCCTTGGTTATATAGGCGAAAAAAAGTCCGTTGCCTTCCACGATTCTCTTGATAAGAATGCTATGTTAAGATATAATATAAACAAGAACACCTCGGTCGTGCTTATTGACAACAGGGTATCAGAGTATGCCAAATTTGAGATGCCAAACAGTTACCGCGTGGTGAAATTGGCATATCCCCAGGGGGGGGTAAGGATAGCAAGCGAAGCGCGCCCTTCAAAGTTTAAAACAATAGCAATATCTCTTTTTGGTATCAAGAGACAGGCTGAGGCAAGTTCCATTGGCCATCCTTAATTAGATAAAATCAATATGCGATATTGATGGCGCATAAAACAGCCGTCAATTCTTAACCTTATATATACTTGTGTATATAGTAAATTACCGCCGCAGGACTAATGCGGTATTCTTCTTTTTCTTTGCCTTCCTGGCATTATGCATAGCCCGTCTTTTTTTTATCCAATTTTTCCGTTCAAATTATTTTGCAGAAATTGCCCAAAAGCAGCACAGTTTATTTGTAGAGCTGGAACCCCGCCGTGGCACAATATTTGATTGTAATTTTAAACCGCAGGCAGTTAATGTATCCGCGGATTCGCTATACGCATCTCCAAACTCAATACCGGATAAAGATAAAGAGGCGATTATAAGAGGGTTGTCTAGCGTATTAGGGATGGACAAAGCTTTTCTTAGAGACAGGCTGTATCGTAAAAAATCTTTTGTATGGGTGGCAAGAAAACTGAGCCCTTCTCAAAGCGAGGCAGTAAAGAAGTTGAATATAAAAGGCCTTGATTTTATTAAAGAGAGCAGGCGCTCCTATCCAAACAGTTACCTCGCCAGCCAGGCCGTCGGATTCTGCGGATTGGATAATACAGGATTAGAGGGTATTGAATTAGGATATAACAAATACCTTAAAGGGGCGCAGGGCTGGGCTTTAGTTTTAAGGGACGCGCGCCAGAAGAAATTGAACCTTGAGCAGAAAATGGCCCTGCCTGCCGACGGGTATAATTTAGTATTGACTATTGATGAGGTTATACAGTATATAGCCGAGAGGGAGCTTGATAAGGCATTCAAGACTTTTCACGCTAAAGGTGCGAGCCTCGTTGCCATTGACCCGCATACAGGGGCGATACTGGCAATGGTAAACCGTCCTACCTTTGATTTAAATCAGTATAATAACAGCGATAAGGACAATAAGCGTAATCGTTCTATCTCCGATTTATTTGAGCCGGGGTCGGTATTTAAAATAGTTACTGCTTCGGCCGCATTAGAAGAGAATAAGGTGACAGAAGAAGATAAATTCTTCTGCGAAAATGGCGCTTACAGGGTGGGCGGGCGCATATTGCACGACCATCAGCCGCACGGCACGCTCACATTCAGGCAGGTTATTGAGGAGTCAAGTAATATCGGGACGACTAAGGTCGCGCAAATTCTGGGCCCGGAATTGGTTTACCGCTACATAAAACTTTTTGGTTTTGGGACAAAGACAGGGGTTGATTTGCCGGGAGAGATCTCGGGTATGATTAAAGAGCCGCGATTCTGGTCCAGGACATCCATATCAGCTATCCCGATAGGCCAGGAAGTTGGCGTGACGACGCTGCAGCTGGCAGCGGGTTTATCTGTAATTGCTAACGGCGGCGAGCTTATGAAGCCTTACATTGTAAAAGAAATCAGGGATAAGCACGGCGAAACAATTAAATTTTACTCCCCGGTTTTGGTGCGCAGGGCCATATCGCAAAGCACCGCCAACAGGGTAAAAAAAATCCTTACAGGAGTAGTAGAAGAGGGCACGGGAAGGCTGGCGAAAATTACAGGTTTTACTTCGGCGGGCAAGACCGGAACCGCGCAGAAATTAGAGCCTAACGGCGCCTACTCGCATAGTAAATTTGTGGCTTCTTTTATCGGTTTTGCTCCCGCGGAGGACCCGGTTATTGTTATCGCTGTTGTGGTTGATGAACCGCACCCTTATTATTTCGGAGGGGTAGTAGCAGCGCCTGTGTTTAAGAATGTTGCCGGAGACGTCTTAAAATACCTTAGAGGCAAGCATCCCGGAAAAGAAAATTTTACACTGGATGAAGGCAAAAGAGCTAATTAAAACTTTAGGCAGCAATTATCCTGCGTATATCCTTGATGATTTTGAGGTCAAAGGCCTGGCTTGCAATTCAAAGCAGGTTTCGGATAATTTTATTTTTGTGGCAATAGAAGGTACGAATGCGGATGGGCATGGGTTTATCAAGGAAGCGATAGATAGGGGGGCAAGAGCGGTAATAGTTAATAACACGCAGTCTGCTTCCTGCGTTCCGGGTAAAACCTGTATTATAGCTGCCCAGGATACGCGCCACGCTATGGCTAATTTAGCCGCGAAGTTTTACGGAAACCCTTCGTCTAAAATAAAAGTTGTAGCTGTTACAGGGACTAACGGAAAGACCACCATAACTTACCTTATCGAGGCATTGTTAAAAGAAGCCGGATTTATGCCTGCGGTTATAGGCACAGTTAACTACCGTTTTAAAAATAAAATCATCCCTTCTAAAAATACAACTCCCGGCCCGTTAGAGCTTCAATCTTTGTTAGCCGATGCGGTTAAAGAG
>JAQTVG010000075.1 GCA_028706895.1 Candidatus Omnitrophota bacterium | reverse complement strand
GTCTGGGCTTGGGGGCTTCCCCAGTCCTTGACAATAAATATCTTGGAATCAGGGTCTAATTCATAACTAAGGTCATTAGCCTTAAATAATTTATCCATTGCCTCTTTTATGGTAACTTTGTCCAAAAACAGGGTTATTCTCCTGTTTTGTACATCCTCCGAAGCAATGAAATTCAGGCCTGACTGAATTGAAAACAGCTTCAATATGTCTTTCAGGTTTGCATCCTGGAAATCCATTGATATAGTTATATTGGAATCATCAAAAGGCAGTTTTTCTGCTGCGGGCAGCTTCAAGGGGAACAGGCAGATGACCAAAGAAAATATAAAAACCTTAAGATAATTTTTCATAATTTACCTCCCTTATGGCTTATTGATTAATACCTTCTCTATTAATACCCTGCGGGTTACCCTTAGAATCCTGTTTTTGTAACGGTGAACTTGTCGTTATATTATGCTTACGATTATCAAAAAATACGGTTATGCTGTTGTTTTTAATATCTATAATACGTACGCCTTCTATCATATCTCCCACTTTTACAACCTCATCATTAATAATGGCCTGGGGGATGACGCCTCCCCAGACTATCGCCGTTACCTGCAATGGGGGCAATGGCTTTGCCGGCCCCTCATCTTTTATTTCTATTTTCTCCTCTTCAAAAGGATCCCTAAGGCCTTCTGCCTTATATTCTATTTTACCGGTTGTTTGAGGCGCGCTCTGTTTACCGGCCCCCTGCTGCGGGGCTTCTTGCTTACCAGCCCCTGGAGGGATCTCCGGCATAGACATTTCTGCTGCCGCAGCCGTTTTCAACAAAATAGCTGCGCTTATAAGCCCGATAAACAGGATAATTCTTCTTTGCTTGTTCGGCATAGTCAATTGTTAACCTTTAAATGCAATTGTGCTTAAAGTTAAATTAACGGTAATCTCATTTTCCGGCTTAGGTGCCTCAATTAATTCCTGGTCCTGCTCCACAGTCTTTTCCTGCGCCTTTATTTTTATTTCATCAATGAAATAAATGTCCGGTTCATTTTCTATCTTGCTTATAAATTTTCCCAGAGCGTGGTAACTGTTAGCCGTGATAAGCATATTAAAAGAAGTCTTGGTATAAAAAGGCTGGTTTTCTTCATTGCCGGGTTTGATAGAAACAAGCGTAACGTCAGAATCCTTGGCAAGGCCGGCCAAGGTATTCGTAATTGAAGAAGGATCTTTCTTGGTAAAAGTATTCTTGTATAATTTTATGGCTTTCTCAGACTGGCCAATCTCCCTCAATATATCACTCTTCTTCAGTTCCGCTTCCTTCCTGGTACTAAGCATTTCAATCTTCCTGTTTTGAGATTTATGGAGTGCCGAACTGATAATCATGGTAATTATTATTATTATCCCGACAGCCAGGATCTTTTTTTTGTTTTTGGAAAACAGGTCCATCAAACGTTCTTTGGAATATTCTGTATTATTCATTTTACGGGCTTATCCTTATTATCGTAATATTGGCCGGATACCATGAAACTGGTGATGCTCATTTTATCAATTTGCTTACGGTCAATGGATCCGACGGATATATCTTTAAAATATTTAGCAATCGCAGGGTTTTCTTTCAGGCGCGACACAAGCGTATTAACCGCTTCTGTTTCCTTATCGGAATTAGCCAGGAAAACACTGCCGTTTAAGATAAATTCAAAACCGCTTTCGCCTTTTCTTAAAGAGAGCCCCTCTAGGCGCATGCCCTTGGACACGACGCGCGGTATCGCATCTAATAGCGGCGTAAAATATATACGTTTCTTTATAATATTATCCATTGTATTCGCTTTTGCCTTATAATTAGTATTTATATCCTGAAGTTCTTTGGAGGAGAGGTCTGCGGATACGGTAGCAACCCCCTGCCTTGTATTTATTATATTCCTTAATTCCCTTTGTAAAGGCAAAGCGCGGGATATCCCGGATATGAAAGTAGATCCAAGGATAAAAAGGCATACTCCGGCGACTACCAGGGCGTATTTGAAATTTTTTACCAGAGACATCGGAGTAAATATCTCCGGGCCGGTCTTTCTGGAAGTCCTCTCTTTGGCCGCCAACAGGTCTATCTTTACGGCAATCTTAAAACCGGCTAACGAACTGCTGTAACCCTTGACAAAAGCCAGTGAAAAAGGAACAGGCCTGTCTATATATTTGTTAATCTCAATAAAATTAACGCCTATGCCCAATTCTTTAATAAATCCATCCAAATCAGCCCGGTAATTGGGGTTCGTAATGAAAAATATCCTGCTGATGTTTTTACCGGGGAATTTACGGTCGTAATAATCCAGGGATATCTGGATTTCTCTTTTTAGTTTGTCTAAAATCACTCCGGCCTGGTTTTCATCTGTTTTGACCGGCTCTTCATAACCGCCCATTAAGCTTATATCACGGCTAAACAGCGGGAACCCGTCATCCAAGACCACAAAATTAGCCTCATCGTCTTTTGCCAGGTCAATATTAACAACTGCCATAACGCCTTTATCTTTAATATTGGCTACCTTAAGCAGCCTTAAGATACTAAAAGCCGAGTATTCTATTGATGTTATTTTTATGTTTAACTGGGTTAAAATGTCAATATAGTTATCCAGCGCTTCTTTTTTAATACCTACGAATAAAACGCGGGTCTTACGGATGCTATTATCTAATTTATATTGAAAATCAGAAACCAGGTCTTCAATTTTAAAAGGTATATATTTCTTCACTTCAAAATTTACGGCAGTATTTAATTCCTGGCGTGACATAATGGGCATTTCAAAAGTGCGGACAATCAAGTCCTTCCCGGATATACTAATCGTTGCTTCATCAGCATTAATGTTATTTTTTACCAATTCATCTTTGAGCAGCGTAATCAGCTTTACCGTACCGGGTACTTTTTCTTCCAGCACTTCATCCACAGAAAGCGCTGCATGAGAAACCACTGTATAATTTATGGTCTTAGTGCCCTTGGTTTCAACAACACCGACTAACTGCGGGCCAAAATATATACCTAGCGCGTTCATTGGTTTTCTCCCGGAGACTTAGACTGGCGCCTTCTGCTCCTTAACCAGGAATCAATATCGCGGCGGTCAAACCTCCAAACCCCGCCCACCTTGATACCTGAGATTTTTCTTTGATGCAGCCAATTATAAATTGTCTGCTTTCTTAATTTTAAATAATCGGCTAACTCATCAATGTCAATTAATCTGGCCATCCGTAGTTACTCTCCTCGCAACATATTTTACCTAAATACCTATAATTAGCGGTGAAGTTAATTAGAACATAAAAGTCTTATTTTGTCAAGTGTTTTTTTATATAGACTTACTTAGACTTACTCGTAATAAATCTGCATCGTAAATTAAAGCATACAATTTTATAATAAACTTACTTAGATTATAATAGATTTTTAAAAGGAGTGCGGAGAATTAAAGGGTATCTGCGTAAGTATAGTTAACTTTTACGCTTATACAGCCGGTATTTGCTGGAAGGTTATAACTTGAGGGGCAATACACAGAATCAGGATATGACCTGATGGTAATGATAATATCGTTGGCAGAGGTTACAAAGATGGGCGGCTTAAAATCAGTAGCGGCAAATAATGTTTTTATGCTGCAGCCTGAAACACAACTTGTCCCTACTACCCAACTTCCGGCTCTTATCATCTGAAGGGCATAATTAACACCTGCCATCCCCGCGTAATAAGCCTGTATACGGCTTGTTTGGTGGTGAGTAAACCTGGCGTTACTTAAAATAGTCCTGACTACAACGGCAGCTAAAGTAACTACTACTAAAAGCGCAACCAGGATAATAAGCAGGACTACACCCTTTTTGCCAAACCTGATTTTAAGCATTATTTCTTTAAGCTTATTGTATAATCATCTGCGAATTGCTGCAGAACCACATGGCCTTCGCGGGAGAGCCAGCCCAAACTCATTAATGTAATATCGCGCGGCCTGTCAATGCCCTCCACAAGCCTTGAAAGCTTTACTTCTCCGTGCTCATCTAAAAAGTGCCATATATCGCCCGCCACTATGCCTATCTCGGTAATCATTTTTATTCCTCCCTGCCCAGAAAGGGCGCGCCAAACAATCCTTTATGTTTGGGTGTCTAATCATTCTTGACCCTGTTTTCATTTTAAATCAACTACGGCTTATGTCAACAGATTTCTTATTATAACTGCCGCACCTGGGGCAGAGCGAAATTAAATCTTCTTTGGTGTTGATATAAGTATAAGTGCACACGGAACAAAACCAGATAAATTTATCATCCAGGGTTAAATCCTTATCCTTCTGTTTTTTGCCAACCAGCCAAATAACCAATATGGCGCTTAACAGAATAAGCATATACAAGGATATGGCTAATGAAAAATCTACGCTAATCATTTTTTAACGCAGAAAGGTCTATCTTTACCGTTTGCCACTTATTGGGAGCATACCCTTTCTGTTCTATAAAAATATACCTGCTGATATAACGCATGCTTAAAAGGTCTGCCTCTAAGTTCCCTGAAGAAATGTTTCTCTTGACCAGTATAGAGTTTCTTTTCTCGCCTAAAGCCACCTGGAAGTCAAGTTCTATGTGTACGGCCTGCCTGTCCTTAAAATATAACGCAAAGTGATACGGCAAATTAGGATAAAACATAATTGGCTGCCTGGCCCTGGCAGTAATAACAGGCGCTGCCGTTATTGCCGGGGGAAAAATCATTTTCTCCTGGTTAGACGATACAAGGAACTGCGGCTTTGAATAATTATCCTGGGCCAAAAAACTATCCCTGTTTATCTTGTCAAGCGCCAATATCCCTGACTTTGCGTTAAATGCCCCCATTCTATTCTTAAGGTAAGAATAACGGCTATTCATAAAATCAGCGCTGCGCAGTATAGCCCCTAAAAAAGAAATGCCGGAAGTATTTAACTCTGCTGGTTTAGGCCCAAAAGAAAAGCTGAACATACCGAATAAAGTTATATGCCCTAAAAATGAAATAACTATAGCTTGCCTGAAAAAAGTATTGGTCATTCCTGATTTGTAACGATATTTACCTGCTTTATTCCTAAATAACGGCACATATCCCAGATCTCTGTTATTACGCCTAAAGATGCGCGCCTGTCCGCTTTAATCAAAATAGCAGCTTTGGTTTGCGCTGCTTGTTTAAATAACGCCTTTAAATCCTGTATGCTTATTGTTTTACCGTCTATATATATTTTATTTTCATCAGATATAACTACTTCCAGGTCTTTATAGGTGACTGCGCCGCTGGTTACTGCTTTAGGCAAATTAACTTTTATCCCGGGCTGCATAACAAAACCCGGCATTAGCATAAAAAATACCAATAGCAGCAATAACATGCCCATTATGGGCGTAATATCTAACGGCTTAAGCCTGGCTCCTGAATCCATGTGCCGCCTAAAATGCATACCTGCCTCTATTCAGTAAGAAAATTGACTAATTCTGTTGACGCTTTTTCCATTTCTAAAATAAAATTGTTTACACGGTTGACCAGGTAATTATAGACAATAAAAGTGGGGATTGCGACAACAAGGCCTGCTACCGTAGCAAGTAAAGCTTCCCAAATCCCCCCTGCCAGGTCAGCCGGCGAAACAAGATTAAAAGTCGCGGCTTTGGATTGAACAGACTGGAAACACCTTACCATGCCCGTAACAGTCCCCAGGATCCCCAAAAGAGGAGAAATATAAGCTATGGTAGCAAGCATCAAAAGGTTTTTCTCCAGTATCGGTATCTCATAAAGGGAAGCGTCTTCTATCGCCTCTTTAAT
>JAQTVG010000074.1 GCA_028706895.1 Candidatus Omnitrophota bacterium | reverse complement strand
ACCTTGTGTGTCTTGCTTTTGATTTAGCGGATAAATACCGCATCCCCGCGATTATGCTGGGCGACGGTATGCTCGGCCAAATGATGGAACCCTTGTTAGTCCGCAGCAGAAAAAATAAAATTCCGCCCAAACCCTGGGCATTGACCGGAGCCGAAGGCAGAGACCCTAATATTGTAAAATCTTTTTATATGGTAGAGGGCGACTTGGAAAAATTTAACCTTTCGTTGCAGCGTAAATATAAGATTATTCAACAGGAAGAGGAGCGTTTTGAGAGCATGTTTTTAGATGACGCAAAAATTATTCTTGTTGCCTATGGGACAATGGCGCGCATCGCAAAGGGCGCGGTAAATACATTAAGAAAAAAAAGCAAGAAAATAGGCCTTATCCGCCCTGTAAGCCTCTGGCCGTTTCCGGATAAAGCATTTGTCTTACGGGCTAAGCCAGGCGTTAAATATCTGGTTATTGAAATGTCTTATGGCCAGATGCTTGAAGACGTAAAGTTGGCGGTTAATGGAAAAGCGAAAGTAGAATTTTTAGGCAGGGCAGGAGGCGGAGTACCGACAGAAGAAGATATCATAAAAAAAGTTTCAGGGATGTTTTAATAGATATGGAAAAAATATTCAGCCACCCTAAATCATTAAGGAATATTGCGACACATTACTGCGCCGGCTGCGGCCACGGCATAGCGCACAGGCTTATTGCTGAAATAGTGGATGAGCTTGGAATCCGGGAGCGCGTTATAGGGGTTGCGCCGGTTGGCTGCGCGGTAATCGCCTATGATTATTGGAATTTTGATTGTTCTGAAGCAGCGCACGGCAGGGCCCTGGCTGTAGCGACGGGGATAAAAAGAGTAAGGCCTCAAAATATTGTATTTACTTATCAGGGGGATGGAGACCTTGCGGCTATCGGCACAAATGAAACAATACACGCGGCTAACCGCGGCGAGAATGTAACGGTTATTTTTATAAATAACGCTATTTATGGCATGACAGGCGGACAGATGGCGCCTACGACACTAGTTGGACAGAAGACAGCTACCACGCCCCTTGGCAGAGATACCCAATTTCATGGTTACCCCTTAAAGATTTCAGAGATGTTGGCATTATTGCCCGCGGTAAAATATATTGAGCGTGTTTCATTACACTCCCCCCAAGAAGTTATCAAGGCCAAAAAGGCAGTTAAGCTTGCTTTCCAGAACCAAATGGATGGTGTTGGTTTTTCATTAGTTGAGATTTTGTCCCCCTGCCCGACTTACTGGAATATGCCGCCTAAAGAGGCGCTGGGCTGGATAAGGGATACAATGGCAAAAGAATTTCCATTAGGAAGGATTAAATAATAAATTAATGGGTATGCTTGAAAAAGTTATAATCGCGGGTTCCGGCGGCCAAGGCATAATGCTTTTAGGCAAGGTATTAGCCGAGGCGGCGATGAAGGAAGGTAAATACGTAACCTGGTTGCCTTCATACGGCGCAGAGGTGCGCGGCGGCTCGGCCCACTGTATGGTCATTATTTCCGACGAAGAAATAGGCTCTCCTTATATTGACAAGGCAGACACCTTAATTATCATGAATGAACCTTCCTTAAGAAAATTGGGTAAGAGGATAAAGAATAAGGGGCTTTTAATCATTAACAGTTCTTTGGCCGGCGATGCGCCTTGTGCCGGCAAGAATACGCGTATTGTAAAACATCCTTTTACCGATTTAGCAGTATCCCTCGGTAACATTAAAATAGCGAATATGGCGGCGTTAGGGTGTTTTATCCGCCAAAAAAATATTGTCGGCGAAAAAAGTGTTTCCGCGGTTATCATGGCAATGGCGCCGAAAGGTAAAGAAGCCCTCATTGAAATTAATCAGAAAGCATTGATAGAAGGGATGAAATTAAAATGATTAGAGTCCGCTTTGCGCCTTCTCCGACGGGTAACCTGCATATAGGCGGGGCGCGCACCGCGTTGTTTAACTGGCTTTTGGCCCAGTCTAAAGCAGGAAAATTTATACTGAGGATTGAGGATACAGATGTATCCCGTTCAAAAACAGAATACATTGATGAGATATTAAACAGCCTCGAATGGCTTGGGTTTAAATGGGATGAAATTTATTATCAGAGTAAGAGGTTTGATATATATAAAGAGTATGCCCAGAAAGTATTAAAGGAGGGCAAGGCATACATTGAAAAATCCGAGGCGGGAAAAGAAGCGATAATCTTTAAGGTTATCCCCCAAAAGATGAAAATAGTTGATTTGATACACGGAGAAATAGAATTTGATACCTCGGTAATAAAGGACCAGGTTTTAATTAAATCTGACGGCACTCCCACGTACAATTTTGCCTGCGTAGTAGATGACGCGCTTATGAATATCACTCACATTGTCAGGGGAGACGACCATATTTCCAATACCCCAAAACAAATTATGCTATATGAGGCATTGGGTTTGCCCCTTCCGGAATTCGCGCATCTGCCGTTGATACTGGCAAAAGGAGGCGGCAGGATGTCTAAAAGAAAAGGCGCCACCGCCATAACCGAATACCGCCAGATGGGCTATCTGCCGCAGGCCCTCGTTAACTTTCTTATGCTTTTAGGCTGGGCCCCGGGAGAGAACCGCGAAATTATAGATATAAAAGACGCGATAAAACTTTTTGATATAAAAAGTGTTAATAAGACCGCCGCGGTAATGGATATGGATAAGCTCGACTGGATAAATAACCAGTATCTTAAAAATGAAGACCCCCAAAAACTGACAGATGCGGTAATCCCGATGTTGATTGAGAAAAAATACATAGATAAAGATAATTTTGATAGAGATTATGTCGTATCTCTGGTAAAATTATTCCAGGCACGGATTACGGTCCTGAATGATTTTGCGGATTGGGCGGATTTTTTCTTTATGAAAGATGTTACCATTGACCCGGAGGCACAGCAAAAATATCTGGCCCAGGACCTCTCCAAAGAATTTAAACTTTTTATTGACAGGTTGGATAAATTAGAAAAATTTGATATCGCGGAAATTGAGGCGAGTTTCCGGGAGCTGGTTGCTGAACTTAATATACAGGCAAAAGTGCTTATCCATCCGATAAGAGTGGCCCTGACCGGCAAGACCGTCGGGCCCGGGCTATTTGAGGTAATGCATTATTTAGGCAAAGAACGCACAAAGGAAAGATTGATGAAATGGGTAAAAAAAGGAGGCAGTTGATGTTAAAAAAAGCAGGTTTGGTTCTTGTGCTCCTGTTTTTTGTTGTTACTCTTTATGGGTGCCAGGCGTCTCAGAATGCGTGCAAGAATACGTGGGCAGGCATAAAGAAAGCTGATGACTGGATGCAGAAGAATCTCTGGTAGATAATACTTTTTTATAAATATTGCCCTGTCGTCTAACCGGTAGGACTTCAGATTCTGGATCTGACTATCATGGTTCGAGTCCATGCGGGGCAGAAATTACCCATTATTTGTTTTGGGCATGTATAAAATTATATGAAAATAGCAAGGAATGTTTTTATAATCACAATCATCTTATTTGGTGTCAGTTTTAATAACTACCTAAAGGCCGAACCAGAGAAGGCGATATCTACGGACCCCATAAAGGAAGAATTTCTAAAAACTGATTTTCCAGAATTGATTGTTGACGATAGAAAACTACCAGCAGAAGTTCAAAAGGCCTTCTCGGGAAGAATGAAGCTTGCTAATCCCGAAGAAGACTATAATAACTCCGATGCTATAAAAAACCCATCGCTGCCCTCTTGCCGGCTCTTTTTTGCCGGAGAAGCGCAAAATAAGGTTTTTGTGTATTATGAACAAGGCGGGGTGTTTTTAACTTACCGTTTAGCGCTTTTTACTCTTGACGAAAAAGGCAGAATCTCCGGGCAGAATTTCTATTTCTTGGAAGCAGAGCGTGCCAAGGATTTAGCTGCATTAAAATCTCTTTTTCAAAAGTATTCTGGAAGAATTAATTAGGCGTATTCAGTTTTTATGCCCCTTCCATATATAGCCATTTGCAAATTTCGTCCAATAGGGGCAGCCAAAATACATCGTTCACAAAAATATAATCAGTGAAGCCTAAAATATCACTTCTGCAAAAATCCTTCCTGGTCGCCCTTGGTATATTCTGTTTTATCTTCTTTCTTGAAATCAGTTTACGCCTAGCAGGTTTGACACTCTCTTCTCTGCAGCAATACAGGAATTATCTTGCCACAAAACAAAAGGGAGCTTACCGGATTTTGTGCCTGGGCGAGTCTACCACTGCCGGGCAATACCCTTCTTATCTGGAGAGAATACTTAACCAGCGTAACACGGGCATAAAATTCAGCGTTATAGACGCAGGCGTCTGCGGCACGAATACATCACGTATATTAGATAAACTCGAATCCAATCTTGATAAATACCGTCCTGATATGGTCATTACCATGATGGGGGCCAATGACTGGGGAATGCATATGCCTTATGAGGATATTTCTAGCCGTAAGGATATAAATTTCCTGGGATCTTTTAAAACCTATAAATTAACCAGGCTCCTATGGCTGCATATCGTAACCAAGATTAACTCGTTAAACTATAACAAACCCGACAAATATACCGCTCAACCAGAGCTTCCCATCCAAAAAAAAGAATTAGAGTGGGTTAAGGCAGAGGGGAAAGCCATGCAGCTCAACCCCAAAGACGATAAGGCGTATACTGCGCTTGGATGGGTTTATCAGGTCCAAGGCAAACTTTCTGAAGCTGAAGCCTCATTCAGGAAAGCCGTAGAGCTAAGCCCTAAAAGCGATACAGCATATGTCGGGTTAGGTTTTGTTTATCTTAGTAAGGATAAGCCCCGCAAAGCCGAAGCTTTATTCAGAAAAGCCATACAGCTTAACTCCAAAAACAATGGGGCATATGTCGGGTTAGGGCAGTTTTACCAATCCCAAGGCAAGTTTTCTAAAGCGGAGGCGGCGCTCAAGAAAGCCATACAACTCAACCCCAAAGATGATGTGGCGTATACTGTACTTGGGCAGTTTTACCAATCCCAAGGCAAGTTTTCTAAAGCGGAGGCGGCGCTCAAGAAAGCCATACAACTCAACCCCAAAGATGATAAGGCTTATGGAGCATTAAAGGCATTATACGTACAAACAGGGAATTTAAAGCTTGCCAGAGACTGCGCCAAGAAGTTTGAAGAGACGGGATTTAGCCGCTACCCTGTAATGACAATCGATAATTATTATAAGATTAGATTAATCTTAAATAAAAAGGGAATCATCTATGTCTGCGCGCAGTATCCGGCATGTAATTTAGGTACTCTAAAGAATATATTCCAGGGCAACGCAGAAGGCATTGTATTTGTAGATAATGAAAGAATATTCAAAGATGCCTTAAGGCAAGGAAACTACGATGATTATTTTTCTGATAATTTTGGCGGTGATTTTGGGCATTGCACCTCTAAGGGCAACCGGCTTTTGGCTGAAAATATAGCCAACACAATATTAAAAGAAGTGTTTAATAAGTAGGCGCGCTACTATTTTTTAAAATGATCTTAGGCACAGATAAATCTAAAAATATGCAACAAAGAAAACCGGGGTTATCTTTTGATTGGATACTCCATTATAAATGCAACTATAATTGCCCGTATTGTGCCTATTCCAGGCGACGGAAAGAGCAAGAGCAGCTTAAACAGCAAATATTCGTTGAGAAGTTAATAGAGGCATGGATTAAAATTTATGAAAAATACAGCACTGTTTACATAAATTTAAACGGAGGAGAGCCTTTTATTTATCCTTCTTTTCTTGAGCTGGCAGCAGAATTATCCAAAAAACATTTTATTAATATTAAAACTAATTTATCTTGCAGTATGGAAATGTTGAAAGATTTCGTTAAG
>JAQTVG010000073.1 GCA_028706895.1 Candidatus Omnitrophota bacterium | reverse complement strand
GCACGGCATCCCTGGTAGGCAGCGCTTTCAAGGTTTTATCTCCAATCGCCAGATCCATCCCTGTTAAAAATCCGCCGTTAGATTCCCATGAAAACACATTCCATTTGCCCTGATGCCTTGCGATAGAATCATTCATTGCGGCAATAACAAAAGGAGAGCCTATCCTGGTCTGAGTCAATTCTATGCCCTTGTCTTTGCAAACCCTCGCAATAGAATCATTTGCGCTGACAGGCACACATACGGCGTCTACCTTTATATTTAATTTTTCTAAACCCAATATAGCAAGTAATCCTAAAATATCGCCGGTTATATATTTTACGCCATCCGCAGGTTTACCTTCTTTATATTCCCTGTAAACCAATAACGGCCTATCCGAATCACCGTCTAATGTTATCCCGATATCAAGATTATTATCCACGAGGGCCTTCGTAAAAATACTTAAAGTCTTGTCAGAAACGCTTTCAGTATCAACAGGAACAAATTCATTGCTTCTTAAGGGTTCATTACCTATCTTGATATCAGGCGCGAAAATCTTTGCGCCTAAACTTTCAAAGATGCGCTTTACTATGTCTCTGCCTACGGCAGAATGTTGATATAGAAATATCTTTGTCCCTTCAGGAAAAAATTTATTCCCGAACGCGCTTCTATACCTATCTATATATAACTCAGCGGACTTGCCTGTATGGCATTCGGCTTTTAAGAGCTTATTAAATTCAGCCTCAAGTTCCGCCTTGAAATCTCCCATTTTATCAAAAATGGAGTTTTCTTCGGTAACAGAATAAACTTTTATCCTTTCTTTTCTTACATTTTCCAAAATACCCGGCTCATCCGATTTTAATATCTCACCCGTTCGCTTTGTAAACTTGATACCATTTCTATCCGCCGGTATATGACTGCCTGTAACCATAATGCTGGCCATATTATTACGCATTGCATAATAAGCTAAAGCGGGGCTGGGAACCTGCCCTTGATCGTCTACTTTAGCGCCCATATCAGCAATAGCAACTGCTACAGCCTTTTTTATCTTATAGGTGCTTGGCCTTCTATCTCCGCCTATTGCTATAGTATCGCCTTTTTTAAATTCTCCGGATTTTTCAAGATACGCAATAAAACCCCTTACATTAATATAGCACTCCATATCAGTCATATTTTTGACTGCGTCTCTCAATCCGCTTGTGCCGAACTTTAATTCTTTAAATTCCGCATTCATTTTTAATATTATGTCCTTACAAAATTAGGGACAGACACCTATTTCCCTGTTAAAGGTATCTGTCCCTGTTGTTTTACACTTCAGATTTTCCCCTGCAGTTACTTATACCGTGCCTCTGCGTTCTTCGAGGCTATCGCGTATATCTTCGGATTTTTCTCTTGTGAGCTGCACGCGTAAAACAAAAATAATAGCGATAATCAACCCTACAATCGGCAGAAAAGCCAGGCTTGCGCGGATCCAGAATATGGTCTGGGGTGTCTGTTCTTTAAGTTTCCAGGTAAAACCCGACCATGTCAAAATAAGGCCGGAGATATAATACCCGAATGAATTCCCCAACTTAAGAATATAAGAAGCGCAGGCAGTAAAAGAGCCCTCTCTTCTTACCCCTCCATTAAGCTCATCGTAATCAATAATGTCAGCGCCAATAGAGCTATGCAGCATCCACAAGGAAGCCGCGGCCATTCCCATCAAACCAGAAGCGATTGTTTGCAGCCACTTAATCGCCGGCGTATACAAGAACCAGGAGCCGCCGTAACCGCATATACCTATGAGGCATGCCAACACAGCCGCTTCACGTTTACCGATCTTGTGCGACAGATTAGCATGTAACGGAATACCTATGACGCCGCCCAACATAAAAGCGACACCCATCCAGAACTGCCAATTATCTCCGATGATTTTGTCGCCGCCGGATACATAAAAAACCGTAGCATAATAACCAAGCGCGCCAACCATGCTCGTACCTAAAGTAAAAGCGCCGCCCATAACCATCATCTGACGGAATGGTTTACACCTGAGAGTCTCACCCAAGCCACTTAAGACCGAAATTTTTCTGGTAATCTTCACCACCACTTTCTCGTAATAGCGCTCTTTAACTCTAAAGAAAATGATTACGGCAAAAATAGCCATTACCACACCCAATATACATGTGTAAACCTGCATTCCGTGGAGCGTATTCTTTTGTGCTGTTCCCGGAACAAGAAACCAGGCAAGGTTAGTAAACCGCAAGGCATAAAAATTACCCAATTCTGAAATCTTTTGGGCTATGCTACGATAGGACATGATGGAAGTGCGCTCTTCATAATCAGGCGACATTTCCGCGCCCAAACTGTAATAAGGCACGGTAAAAGCGCTGACTATAGGCATATATATCATGGTAGATAACAACATGTACCAAAACACCGCGGACACGCCCAGGAATTTTATATCCGCCCAACCCGGTGACACCAGGAACAAAACCGGAAGACAGAGCCCGCTTAAAATACCGGCAATCAAAATAAAAGGACGCCGGCGGCCCCATTTGGAACGTAAATTATCGGAGAGCCATCCCATCACAGGATCAGCAAAGGCATCCCAAACCCGGATCAAGGTAAGCGCCAAACCCACCAGCCACGGCTGTACGCCCAAATACAGGTTAAAAACCGCGAAAGCAACAGCCGGATACAACCAGAGGCCCCACATATCAACTGCCGTGCCAAGACTATAGGCGACCTTGGTGAAGCGTGGGAGGCGGTCTCGCGGAGCTTTCCTTCTTTCAGCCCTCCTCCTATCAACAGGTATGCTAGGTGTAGCTTCTTCCATTCTATTTTCTCCTTTTTACGAGTTAAGCTTTAACGATTATAACACGCATCGATAAGCCGCTCTACGCTTGTGGTAGCCACGCATTGAACCGTATCAGCGCCGCCATAGTAAAGTTTAATCTCACCGTTATTCTCCGCCACGGCACCGCAGGTGAATACTACGCTAGGAGTCTGCCCCACAAGTTCGTATAGCTCCTCGGGGATCAAGATCGCTTTTTCAGACATAGCTTTCACTTTTGACGGGTTCTTCAAATCTAAAAGACAAACACCTAATTGATAAACAAAATGCGATTTACATTGAGTGCGCACTCCGTGAAAAATAGTCAACCATCCCTCGGCTGTTTTAATAGGAGCGGCTCCCGGGCCGATCTTTGTCCATGCCCAGCGGATACCCTGCCAGTTCCTGAATACGCATTTACTCTTGCCCCAAAAGATTAAATCCGGAGAATAAGACACCCAGATATCCCCGGTATCGGCACCGGTATTGGGCCGGTCAAGGCGCGCGTATAACCCGTTTATTTTCTCCGGAAAAAGCACTCCGTTACGGTTATCTGTTTCGGAAATAAAACCCATCCATTGAAATTTCTTAAAATCCCCTGTTTTTACCAGGCTTAAACGGCAGGTGTGTCCGCTGTGTGCGGCATGAACCATATAATATACATCCCCTATCTTTGTCACGCGCGGGTCATAATACATACCGCAGGTATACTCCTTAAACTCCGGGTCGTCATGAGGCAAATCTACCGGCTTTGGCCGCGGTTTAAAATGATAGCCATCCGCGCTTTCCGCAATCCAGAAACGGTCAACTAAAGCGGAATTCTCCACCCGGCAAACCATTATATAAGTATTATTGTATTTCACGATGCCGGAATTAAAAACATTTTTAATATCGGCCTCAGGCGGGAAATCCTTACCTGTCAAAATAGGATTCCCTTCATACCGTTTACATATAGGATACTTGCTTGTTTTCATGCCTAGTTTCCTTTCTTTGTACGCACTGTTTTTATTAAGCGATATCTAACCACTCTGTATCGGCTCTATTCCAGTCTAGAATCGGGTGTCCTCTGCCTTCAAAGTATGCCCTGATTTTTTCTTGATCGTAATTTAACAGGTCTTCAAGAATGGGCACTAATAAAGACAGGACATTATCGGATATTACGCTTCTGCGGCAGATGTGTCCCATATAAGGCGATGGAGAAACGGTTATTGCGTAACCATCGTAGGACATAATATGCAACATTACATGAACATCGCTGGAACTGTCCCCTACGTATATTATGGCATTTCTGGGGACATTCTCTTTTTCCTTTAACATATCAAGCGTGGCTACTTTTGCGTGGCCAGCGTTAGTCCTTTCAACATCCTGTACGATATCATTTTTATAAATAAATGTTGTGCCGTAGACATTGGCAGAGGGCAAGATCTCTTCTACCGCCTTCTCAACACACTCTTTAGGCGCTGCAGATACTATATAGGTGCTAAAACGGCAGTTATCAATTCCTTCGGCCAGGATTTTCATTAGTTCGGTAACCCCTTTTTTGAGCTCAACCTCTTTCCCTACCTCACAAAGAAGGCTTTTGCTTACTTTACCGGCATAATCAGGGTCCCGGGTTATCAAATGTGCGAGTTCTCCTCCGAGTTGTACGATATTTCTGCGTTTTATCTCCTCTATCTTACGGTCAAACTGCTCGGCAGATACTCCCAATTTTGCGCTTAGTATATAGCCTACATCTCCCACAGAAAGTGTCTTATCAAAATCAGAGGCAAAAAGAATTTTCTTCTTCATTTCGGCTATTCCGGAATATATTCATTAGGCATTATACGAACAGGAAGAATTATAGCACTTTCAGAAGTGCTTGTCAATAAAGGGCTTTAGAAAACGGACAAAATAATGATGATAGGGGCAAAAATAACATAGAGCGGATAGGTTTAGTTTGACTATCCGCTCTATGTTATATGTAATATCTCTTAATTACCAACTTGATTCTAAATAAAATACTCCCCAGGTCTTCATTCCTTTGAACCCGCCGCGCATAAGCGCCCAATTAGAAAGGTACCTGATTTTAGCCCAAGTAAAGAATTTGCTCCTGGGCTTAAGTTTTAACGCCGGCAGGAAATATATGACCGTGAATAACGCAAAAAGCAGCCCCCACACGAGAAGCGTGCCGTTCAATAACGAGGGAACAAAGAGGCTGGCTGCTAAACGTATCAAAAATAATGCGCCGAAAATATGCATAAGATGGAAATTCCCGATATAAAGCACGCCTTTTACAAAAAAGGGAATCGGTATATAGATATAGCCAAAATACTGCAGGCATATCTCAAAAACATTCTTGGCATGCGCCCTTACCGGCAAAGGATGCCCGAAGCCATAGCCAAAAAGCTGGCGGCAGTAATCTTTCAACGTCACCCTGTGCATATGTTCTACTATGGCGGATGGGGCATAATAAAGCTTAAAACCGCTCTTAATGATACGGATAGAAAAATCCACATCTTCATTGGTTATTTCATGCCAGAACTCGCGGCCAATTTTATCGGCTGCAACCTTGCTTACCGCGGCATTGGCCGTGGCAAAGAAAGGAGAATCAATATTACCGTTAACCTCATGAGGTAAATTCTTTTTTATATCCGGGTAATACCCTTCTTTAGTCATTCTGCATCTGCCGCCGACAAACAGGAACTTGGTCTGCTCGCAATATGCCTCAACATCATTATTCGGGTCGGTACGCAGCGTAAGAATTTCGCCTCCTACCATACCTATAGTGCTATCCCTAAGGAAAGGCTCTAATATCTTTCTTACCCAGTCCTTGCGGGGGGCGCAATCTCCGTCGGTAAATAATATGTATTCGCCTTGCGCTATCTTTAAGGCGGCGTTACGCGCCTGGCCGGGAGATTTGCAATCCGGGACCTCTACTAATTTTATGTAGGAATACTTTTTCTGCCAATTCTTGATTATTTCTACTGTGCGGTCTTTACTTTGCCCATCGGCAAAAACAATCTCCATCTTATCTTTAGGATAATCCAGCTCTACCAGATACCTTAAATTTTCTTCAATAGTCCTGTCAATGTTACGTACTGGGTTGATAATAGTGACAAACGGTTCGTTATTCATTTTAATACACTCTCCTCTTCTGATGATAGTTATAATAAAT
>JAQTVG010000072.1 GCA_028706895.1 Candidatus Omnitrophota bacterium | reverse complement strand
AACTAAGACCCCGGTAGTTAAGCAGCATTGGAAAATAATTGATGAACTTAAAGCTCAAAACCCGGAACTTAAAGTTGTTCTCTTCGGCGACCATGTAACGGCTTTACCAGAGGATTCATTCCGGAATTCTAAAGTAGATTTTGTTATTACCGGGGGCGATTACGATTTCCTTCTGCTTAATCTCTGTAATTTTCTGCAGACTAAGAGACTGTCTCCACAGATATCGAACAAATTAGAAACCAAGGAGACTGTCTCTGCAGATATTGAATTAGAGCCAGGTATCTATTACCGTGATAACGGTCAAATAAGAAATATCGGCAAATTTCAGCTTAACCATAATCTGGATTCATCACCTTTTATTGACCGCGCCCTTACAAAATGGCAGAATTATGCTTATAAAAACGGGAACTATAAACGGACTCCCGGCACATATATTATGAGCGGCAGGGATTGCTGGTGGGGTAAGTGCACTTTTTGTTCCTGGCCACAACTGTATCCTGAATTCCGCAGGCGCAGCCCCGTGAATGTCTTAGATGAGATTGGCGAACTCGTTAAGAAATATAAAGTCCGCGAAATAATGGATGACACCGGAAGTTTCCCTGTCGGTGACTGGTTGAGGGAATTTTGCGGCGGCATGATTAAGCGGGAATATAATAAAAAAATATTCTTTGATTGCAATATGCGTTTTGGCGCGCTATCCGCGGAAGAATTTGCGTTGATGAAAAAAGCGAATTTCCGTTTATTGCTTTTTGGCTTTGAGTCCGCAAATCAGAAGACCCTTGACAGGTTGAATAAGAATTTAAAAGTGGAGCAGGTTATAGAAGATTGCCGTTTGGCGACAAAAGAAGGGCTATATCCGCATATTACAATTATGTTTGGCTATCCGTGGGAGACTTACGAAGATGGGTTAAAAACCCTTGAATTGGGCAAATGGTTGTTAAGAAAAGGTTATGCCTATACCATGCAGGCGACAATGGCAATCCCTTATCCGGGGACGCCGCTATTTGAGGAGTGTAAACAAAAAAACCTGCTCAATAGCCTTAACTGGGATGATTATGATATGAGGCTGCCGGTGATGAAAAGCCGGATTCCCGACGACAAGATTACAGAATTGGTTCAAGGTATGTATAAAGTTTCATTTCATCCGGAGTTTGTGTTAAGAAAGATTTCTTCTTTAAGAGATATTGATGATTTAAAATACTATTTACGAGCTGCCAGGAAAGTAGCCGGCCATATCTTTGATTTTAGCTAAGGATAAACTTAATTAATGAAGAATAAATATTCGCTGAACAGTAAAAATCAATTACTCATAAAACCGCCGAAACAAAAGAAACCAATCACGGCCCGCGGCAGATTTGGCGTGGATAAGAATAATGAGCTTGTTTATTGGTTAAATGAACCTTCGGCCTGGCGCAGGCTTTATAATTTACCGGCGAAGATTAGTTTTAAAGGTAATTGGAAACTTAATTCAAATTATGATTTAGAGCTGGGCCTTCAAGAGTCTAAAAATCAGCATAGAGATGAGCGTTTGGTTTTTAAGGGCGAGGTCATTTCTACGGATAGGGATACGTTGGTTTTTGAGATGATAAGCCGGGATAGCCGCGGAGAGAGCCACATCCAGCTTTTGAAATTAAGCGGCTCCTGGCAGGCAGATGGGTTTAACCGGATTATTTTTTCGGTAAAAAAGAAATCCTCTCCGGATATTATTACCCTTGAAGGCGCCTGGCAGATAAACAAAAATCAACAGGTTACTTATGCTTACGAAAAGGCCGAACTTAAAAGAAAAACCAGAATTTCCCGTGTTTTGGCCTTTGAGGGTTTTTGGGAGATAAATGACAGTAATAAATTATCCTATATTCTTTCGCACAGTGAAAAATCGCGTTTTGATTTCCGTGTCCAGATAGGCAGCCGGAATTTATATCCGGCCGAAGGCGTAATAAAGTACCTTATAG
This sequence comes from Candidatus Omnitrophota bacterium, assembly GCA_028706895.1. GTDB lineage: Bacteria > Omnitrophota > Gorgyraeia > Gygaellales > Profunditerraquicolaceae > UBA1562. The sequence goes on along the minus strand of JAQTVG010000072.1, from coordinate 4,000 downwards.
GCATAGGCGTTAAAGAAAATAAGGCCCCGTGGATTAAAATTATTTGCCTTTACGGCAAATGGAAGCTGGGGCGTAGGGCGGGCCTTGTTTTTTCTATGGAATACGCTAAAGGCGAAGTCAGGGATATTGAGTTTGGCGCAAGCGTTTATTTAAATAAAAGAAACGAGCTTGTTTTTTCGCTGGCAGATAAAAAAGGAGAGTCTTTTGGGCTCAATATTATTTTTAACCATAAATTTTTACAAAAACTTGATGCGCAGGCTTTTCTAAAGATTAAAGATATTTTTAATAATAACGAAGCTGCTGTTGAGGCGGGCGTAAACATCCCGTTTTAAGGAAGATGATATGATTTGGTCAATAATCGGTTTTAGCGCTGCGGTCCTGACTATGTTTTCTTTTGTACCGCAGATTATTAAGGTGTGGAAGAATAAACACGCAAAAGATATAAGCCCTGTTATGCTCTTTCAAATGGCTCTTGGTGTATCGCTTTGGTTTGTTTATGGCGTATACCGCAAAGACCCGATTATTATAATAGCCAACATCACAACTTTTATAACTTTAGTTATTTTATTATTTCTTTATTTTTTCTATGGGAGGATTAAACAATGAAAAAAGCATTTATTACCGGTATTGACGGGCAGGATGGTTCTTATCTTGCTGAATTTCTTCTGGGGAAAGGGTATAAAGTTTATGGCATGGTAAGGCGCGTAGCGCTAGAAGACCCCGAGCATCACTTGTGGAGGATAAAACACGTTTTAAATAAGATCACTCTGTATCCGGCTTCTTTAGAGAGTTACCCGAGCATATTTAAGATAGTTGAAAATATAAAGCCCAATGAATGCTATCATTTGGCTGCCCAGAGTTTTGTAAGTTATTCTTTTGAAGACGAATTTTCTACTATTAATACAAATATTAATGGCACCCATTTTGTTTTGTCGGCGATAAAAGAAAACGCCCCTAAATGCAAATTTTATTTTGCAGCTTCAAGCGAGATGTTCGGTATGGTAAAAGAGACGCCGCAGACAGAGAAGACGCCTTTTCATCCGCGTTCGCCATACGGAATCTCAAAAGTCGCCGGTTTTGACTTAACCAGGAATTACCGCGAGGCCTATAATATTTTTGCCTGTAACGGGATACTTTTTAACCACGAAAGCCCCAGGCGCGGTTTTGAATTTGTCACCCGTAAAATTACCAGCACTGTCGCGCAGATTAAGCTCGGATTGGCTGATGAGCTGAAGCTTGGTAATCTGGAAGCCAAGAGGGATTGGGGCTTTGCCGGAGATTATATCAAGGCAATGTGGCTTATGCTGCAGCAGGATAAGGCCGATGATTATGTGATAGCTACAAATGAAACGCATTCAGTAAGGGAGTTTGTGGAGTTAGCTTTTGATTATGCCGGCCTTAACTGGAAAAAATACGTAAAGATTGACAAGACATTCTATAGGCCGGCGGAAGTACACCTGCTTATAGGCGATTATTCAAAGGCAAGGAAGAAATTAAAATGGGCGCCAAGCGTAAAGTTTGAAGAATTAGTTAAAATGATGATTGAGGCTGATATGCAACGCATGCAAGCCATAACAAAAGGTAGAAAATGCAACCACTAGTTTCAGTTAACATAGCAACTTATAATTCAGGCAAGACTATTACTAAGTGCCTGGCTTCTATAAAAGGCCAGGCTTACAAGAATATAGAAATTGTCATTATGGATTCGCATAGTAAAGACAATACATTGGAAATTGCCAAATCTTACGGCGCAAAGATAGTTTTTGCCCCTACATTGGCTACTGCCAGGAAAGCCGGGGCAGACCAAAGCCGCGGAGAATATATTTTTATAGTAGATTCAGACCAGGTTTTGGAGCCGGACGTCGTAGAAAGATGCGTCAGGGCCTGTGAAGAAGAAAAGTATGATGGAGTCACATTGTTTGAGAAATCCCTGATTCAGAAAGGGACTTTTGTAGAGAGGGTTATTGCTTACGACAAAGAAATATTTCATTCTCTGCATGATGATGACTCGATAAAAGGGACCGCTATACCGCGTTTCTTCCGCGCAAGTTTTTTTAAAAAGGTTGAGTTTGAGAAAAACCCGCCTATTACTTTTGAACATACTATTATCCATCATAAAATAGTCCAGATGGGAGCTAAGATTAAATTTGTAGACGCGTATATCTGGCACCATGAGACTACAACTATAAGAGAGGTGGCTAGAAAATTTTTCCGCTACGGATATTATTATATCCCGGCATATAAATTCAATAAAGAGTTAGTGATACATCATAGCTTACCCAGAAGGACATATTTTCATTACAAGGCACTTAAGAATCCCTGGCTTTTTCTGGGGCTGTTTTATGTGTATTTTGTTAAGGCCGTTTCAGCCGGTTTAGGCGCACTATTTTATTTTTTTAACCATAAAGAGAAATAATTAAGAGAGGAGTATCAATGGGGATTCCAGTATGTATTCCGGTTATACCTAAAAACGCAAAGAAATATGTAGATGCTGTTATTGATAAAAATTGGGTTTCTTCCCTGTGCCTTGACGAGGAAGTAAATTATTTAAAGAAGTTGGAAATAGGATTCAGCGGATTTGTCGGAGTAAAATATGGCACAGCAGTAACCAGTGGAACTGCCGCTTTGCAATTAGCATACGCTGTTTTAAAAATATGCCCCGGAGACGAGGTTATTATGCCTTCATTCACTATGGTAGCTACTGCCAGTGCCGCAATCCATAGCGGTGCGCGGCCTGTATTTGTGGATGCAGATAAAGATACATGGTGCATTGATGTAGATAAAATTGAGAGTTTGATTACCAAAAAGACAAAGGCTATTGTACCCGTCCATATGTATGGGCATCCCTGTGATATGGAGCGTATTATGGATATTGCGAAAAAATACAATCTGTTTGTTATTGAAGATGCCGCCGAAGCAATAGGCACTGAATATAAAGGAAAGAAAGCAGGCAGCATCGGAGATATCGGTTGTTTTAGTTTTTACGCTAATAAAACAATGACCTGCGGAGAAGGCGGAATGCTGGTAACAAACAACGAAAATTACGCAAAAAGGGCCGCGATGTTAAAAGACCAGGCATTTGGGCAGCCACGGTTTATACATGAAGATATAGGTTTTAATTTTAGAATGAATAATTTGAACGCTGCTTATGCTTATGCTTCTTTCGAGGAAGTATCCGATTATGTCGCAAAGAGAATACATAATGCAGAGTTATATAATAAATTCCTGTCCGGCATAGAAGGAATTATCTTGCCGCCCGTAAGTAAAAACGGTTTAGTAAATTCTTACTGGATGTATGGGATTATGATTGACAGAAACAAATTCGGAATGGCTAAACAAGAGGTAAGGGACCAGCTCAAATCTCAATTCGGAGTTGAAACGCGAGATTTCTTTTATCCTATGCATAAACAACCGGTTATGCTTAAGAGAGGATATGCGAAAGAAAACCAGCAAATGCCTGTTTCGGAGCGGCTTTGGGAGGATGGGCTTTATTTGCCTTCCAGCACGAATCTAAAAGAAGAGCAGATTATTTATGTGGCGGATGCATTGAAGAAGCTTAAGAAATAAAAGGAGGATTTATGAATAAGGTCGGCGTCATTGGCGTGGGTTCTTTTGGGGAAAAAAGGGCATCCGCTGTGAAATTATGCGCTAAGGGGAGCCTTTTCGGAGTTGCGGATGAGAACAGCGGCCGCGCAACCGTTGTAGCTAATAAATTAGGAGTTCAATCCTATAGTGTAGATGAAATACTGTCAAACAAAGAGGTTAATGTAATTATTATCTGCGTCCCAAATAAATTCCATATGCCTTTGACAGTGAAGGCCTTAAGTGCGGGAAAGCATGTTTTGTGCGAGAAGCCATTATCACGCACTATCCGGGAAGCAGAAGAAATGGTGAAAGCCGCAAAGCAGAATAAACGTCTATTAAAAACAGGATCAAATCACCGTTATTTTGGCAGCGTGCGTAAGGCGTATGAGATAGTTAAAAGCGGAGTTATCGGGGA
>JAQTVG010000071.1 GCA_028706895.1 Candidatus Omnitrophota bacterium | reverse complement strand
GTGTCATAACCAAAAAGCAACCCCGCCAAAGCCGCGATAAAAGCAATAATATAACTTATAAAGATATTCTTTGAATCTCCGGACTTAAGCATTCCTCCTCCTTGCCTATTGGTTATTAAGTTAGAATGTAATACCGACCCTGGCACCCGTGACTAAAGCGTCACTGGCATCCTGGTTACCGCCCTTGGGGTTGATAATATACTGGATATCCGGCTGGAAATACAGCCATTGGTTTACGGCTATCTTGTAGGTAGTTTCTATTACCATTTCATATTTTTGCGCGGTCTGGCCCGAATCATTCTGGTATTTGTTCAGTTGCCTGCTCCAGCTGCCATAGGCCAGCGCTATTCCTGATACGTCCTGGTCACGCCCCGGGATTAAACCTTTATAAGTAAGCGCTGCGTCAATAAAAAACGGGATTTCGTTTACGCTGGAAGGCTGAAGCACCGCGACAAAAAACGGCGTAAAACCCTGATCCTGCGTTCCCGGTTCGCGGTAAAGCATCTGATCGGCGTGGAAATAAAACCCGTAATTCCCGTAACGCCTCTTCTGCGGCAGGTCTGTCAACGCGTATGAATTACCATTCTCATCCTGGTATAAATCATTAAAACGCCCGGTAGAATAAAAAAGCCCCAATTTATAATTCCCGGGCAGGCCCTTTGCTTCTTTATATTGATTAGGCAAGAAACTAAATTCCTGTATAAAAAGAAGCCCTTTGTTGCTCCTCCAGGTAAAATCAGCTCCGTGCGCTTCATTACGGCCTACTCTTGGATCCTGGTGATAAATTCCGCCTTTCCAGGTAAACGCGTTTACCGGGCTTAACTTCAGGCGCGCGCCCCAGGTAGCGGTGGGATAAACCGTAAAGAAAAAGTTTATAGGTAAATTAATGGGGCAGCCGTCAATAGAATTAGTAAGGAAGGTCCAATAAAGCGGCGATTGCGCGAAATCATCTCCGGTGCCGAGCCTGCCTGCTTTAAGGCTTACCTTATTATTAAACATCGCCTGTTCAAGATAAAGACTATAAAGCCGCACCTGTTCTGAGCCGTAAATGCTCGAAGGGGGAAACCTGTTGCCGATATCTCCGGCGAGATTCTTTCCCTGCCGCCAAAGGCCCGCGATATGAAACTGCAAACCTTTTAAGCCATAGGCCTTCTCAAGGTCAACATTAATATCCAATCCCCAGGAAGAATCATAACGAAAACGATGTTCCCTGACTCCGCCTGTTGCATTTGTCAAAAGGTCAATAACATAGGTGCTGGTGATATCTACTCCGCGGCCGGAGAGTTTCTCTCTTAAGCCGTTCCAGTTGCCTGTCATACAGTCATAACCGCACCATAATTTCAGGTTTTGAGAGAATGAGTTTGTTTCTAAAGAAGGGGTTATCTGTTCCTGCGCGGACGCGCATGCCTGGATAAAAAATATTGCAATCGCTATTGCGGCGATTCTTTTCATCTTGAAAAAATATTATATATAATATATCCTCCGTTATCAAGCATTCTTTTAAAAAACGGGGTTCTTTATATTTTAACCCGCGCAAAGAGCATAAATGATTTAGGAGTATCGGAGTAAACTTCTTCCAGGGTATCTGATACGAAATGGACGTCAAAAGACGCGCCGATTCCGGCATCAATATTCTTTAAACGCAAAAAATCATATACGTAACCTATTGTAAATTTTTTGACATCATAACTCTTTCCTGCCAGCGGATCGCCCTCCTCAAAAAGTTCATCTTTCTGGACGTATTCAAAACGGCTGAATACTGTATTAAATTTCATAAAATTTACGGCTGATTCCAAAAGAAACGCGTTTGTGGCTAGGCCGGGCTTCTTGTCATTACGGCCCCAGGCAAATGTAGTCTGCCAATTTCCGTCTTTTAAAATCCGGTTGTATATAGCGGAAACAGTGGTTCTTCCTACATTTATATTCGGTTCAAGCTGCTCAGGGCTGTCAAGATAACCGTAACTTGCCTGGAAAGAAAGTTCATTATTCGGATTAAACGTAATCCTGCCGGAGTAAGAATCAAATCTCGGAGATTCTATATCCCAGCGGTTTTCGTTAGGTTCTCTGCCCCGAAAAATAGAACTTTCTATTTTGATTTTATCAAATACATAACCGAGAGTAATTACTCCAAAGGTAATATGCGTTGAATCCAGCCAATGATGGGATAGAGGCGCCTCGGGGTTATCCATCGCCGAGAAGCGGTGCATAAAAGCAGGTGGGCCAAGCGCCGGCTCTCCGGGCAGGCCAAAATACCCAAACAAAGATTGTTTTTCGGAAAACGGCAGGCTGTATGTGAGGGCTTCTTCCATAAAAAAATCGTGCGGATGCTGCCGGTCTATCAAAGGATGGATTCCGTCGTATGTCTCTCCTGTTTGAAATAGTAATGGGTAACCGCGCTTACCCATTAAAGGATCAAGCGAATACATACTGCGGTAACCAAGCATTCCTACCGATAGCTTCCTATCAGCCATCAGCATGAACATACTGGTGCTAAAGCCTTTATCACTGCCGCGCTTTCCTCCCTGATGGTCGTAAATGCCGTTCAAATAGCCGTGGAACATAACATTCCATCCGTCTAACATAAAATGAACGCCTTCCATAGGAGAAGATTCCGGCTGCCAGCTCGTGCCGCTGGCCTCGCGCGTTTCAGGATAATCACCGTAAAAAGAATACATCGGCATTTCTTCGTGCGTTTGGGCAGGAAGCGCCTCATGCATCACGGGCATATGTTGGCTATGCTCATGCTGCGCGTTTGCCGACAAGGGCAAGAAAATAAAAAGGAGAAAAATAATACTTTTTTTCAATCTCACTCGCTTTTACACAAGCCGCATCTTTCTTTAATCAGCTTGATCTTATCGTCTATGGCCTGGTTGTATTCTCCGGTAGCCACTTCTTTCTGGTCAAGGTAATCCCCATGTAATATAGACCTGGCAGCAGCAGCGGGCACAAACATCTTCACCCCTGCTTTGGCCTGTTCTGCAACCTGCGCCTTTTCTTGCTCCAAAACCTTGATATCTTCCTGAGCGCTATTGCAGTCAACGGGCTTAGATAAATCATACTTAACCTGATCCGGTATAGGTTGCTTATAACCACGGCACCCTGCTGTGAGAATAATAACGGAAATCACTAATAACCATTTCATCATATTGCACTGTCTCCTTTCTTATTAATTTACATAAAACATTCATTGAAACGTTTTGTTACTACATCCCAATTTATATTCTTGAAAAAAGCATCAATATATTTTGCCCTGTCAAGTTGATAGTCGGTCATGTAAGCGTGCTCAAATACATCCATCACCAGTAAAGGCTTAGCGGCAACGATATGCCCTATATTGTGTTCATTGACCCAGATGTTTAGAAGCCTGCCTCTAGTTGGTTCCCAATAAAGAACAACCCATCCTATGCCGCGCATCAACCCTACAGAAACAAAATCCTGTTTCCACCTGTCAAAGCTCCCGAATTCCTCAGTGATTTTTTTGTAAAGAGGGCTCTTAACATCAAACGGTTCTTTACCGCCGAGATTCTCAAAATAGTATTCGTGCAATAACGCGCCGTCAAGCTCCCAGCTGAGCCTGCGTTCCAATTCCGCGTATTCAACTGTCCTGTCTTTATTATCCGTAAGCAACGCATCAAGCTTTTCAAAAATGATATTTGTATTTTTTACATACCCCTGATAAAGCTTAAAATGGTTATTCAACAATGTATCGCTAAAACCATCCATACCGATTAACACAGAAAAGTCTCTTGCCTTTATCAAAGTTTCTTCTGCCTGCCCGATGCCCTGCCACATAGAGGTAATTAATAGTAACGATATAACAGCCACTGTCATCATTTTTTTCATGCCACACCTCCGTTATTCATGTTTTCTCGCCGACCAGATTTCTGCCAGCACCGCGGCACTGACAATACACCAGGTCGCAAAAAGCGCGTTAGGAATTGCCGCTTCACTAGATATATGTTTAATTGCCAGTACTGCGCCCATACCGGCGTTCTGCATCCCGACGTTAATAGTCAATGCGCGCCGCTGCTGAAGATTAAAACGGAATCCTTTGCCCGCAAGATACCCAAAAAGAAGGCCTAAAATATTCAGGCTTATCACAGCAACAAAAATCATAGCAGTGACTTTTCCTAAGGCATCCTTGTTCAACGCTACTACTAACCCGCAGATAAAAGCAATAAACAAAGTTGAGAGCGCCGGGAATACCGGCTTAATTCTTGTTGTGATTTTATGAAACCGGTGCTGGACCAACAGGCCCAATATAAGAGGCAGGATCACCATCATCATAATGCTCTTTGCCATAGACCAGAAATCTATCGGGATATACTCTTTCCCTAAAGCCCACGTCAAAGCAGGCGTTACTACCGGTGACACAAGCGTCGTGGCTGTTGTCAACGCCACAGAAAACGCTACATCAGCTTCGGCAAGATACGACATTACCCCTGCAGCCATGGCATCGGGTACCGCCGCGGCAAGTATCAGGCCTACGGCTAAAGCCGGAGCTAAACCTAAAAATTTGATGATGATAAAAGCTAAAAGCGGCATGATTATAAACTGCTAATATTCTATTCAACATACGCTAAATATCTCTTCATCTTCTTTCTTCCACGCCGGGTCCACAATACATAAGAATTCTAAAGCTGTATTACCCGTATTCTTAATATGCTGTTTTGCATGAGGCGGAATATAAACAACATCCCCTGCGCTGACCTTGCAAGACTCTTTATCAATATACATTACACCTCTACCTTTTAAAATATAATAAACCTCGCTAGTCTTAAGCCGATGAGGTATGGTTATTTTCTTTGCCGGAAGTTTAGCATGGGCCAAGCTGTAACGAAAACTAAAATCCCCTTTATCGCTATGCAATAATTCCCGTAAAATACATTTATCTGCGGAGATAAATACCGGGCAATCTTTTAATTTTTTTACAAACATATTTTAATTTAAAAAACGGCTATATTTTTGCGCTATTATATAATTGCTCTCTGGCCAATTCACGCAAACGCACAAAATCTTGCGGGGAAAAACCAGAGGTGTCTATCGGAGGAAGCGCTTTTATGACACAAGAGATTTTTGTCGTAAATCGCCAACTTCCTTTCGGAATAGCGTCTTTAGTCCCTTCAATCCTGATGGGTAAAATAGGCACCCTCTCTTTTATGGCCAACTTAAATGCTCCATTCTGGAATGCCCCCATTTCCTGATTATCACTCCTGGTCCCTTCAGGAAAAAATACAACCGATACGCCGTTACGAAGCCATTGGCTGGCTTCTTTATATACCCTTTTTATACTTGAGAAATCTCCGCGCTCTAGCCTTATATGTTTGGCAAGGCGCATATTCCATCCGAGTACCGGAATTTCAAAAAGGCTATTCTTTGCGACCCACTTAAACTGCATCTTTGTCTTATACATTAAAACAATATCAGCTAAACTCTGATGATTTGACACTACAACATATTTCTTATGATGATCTATATTCTCAAGGCCGCTGACTGTTACTTTCCAATAAGGATTTAAGGCAGTCACCGCATTAGTCCACCAAAAACACTGGGCGTGCACTATCTTGCGCTTCCTGTCAAAAGGATAGAGAATTATTGAAAAGAATGCCATAGCGAAAAACAATAACACAGTCAGGGCAATTCCAATAATCCATATGATTACAGACTGAACTGATTGTTTCATATTTATGTCCTATCCCCCTAGATATCCCCGGTTTCCCGCACGCGGGCCCGAAGAAGCTTTTTTGCGGCATGGAGCCGTTTTGATTCAAGTATCTTCAATTTTGCCCGAAGGGACCTTCTGCGTTTCTGCCGGCGTATCTTCTCAATACGCTTTTGCTCTTCAGAAAGCTTTCCAAGAACCGCGCGCTCAATCTTATTAAGCAGAATCTGCCGGGCGCGGTACCGGTTCTGTGCCTGGAAGCGTTCCTGCTGACATTTAACCTCAATTCCTGTAGGGATATGGCGTAGATATACGCAAGTGGAGACCTTATTGACATT
>JAQTVG010000070.1 GCA_028706895.1 Candidatus Omnitrophota bacterium | reverse complement strand
GTGGCAACGTACCTGGATGAGGGAGTGCCCACTAAATTAGATAAAAATGTCCTGACCATATCTTTCCCGATGAGCCATTCGCTGCATAAAGAGGCGTTAGAGGGCAGAGATAACAAGGCGATTATAGAAAAAATGTTATCAGAATTATTAAATGTTAATATGAGGGCTAATTTTATCCTTTCAAAAGAAATAGAGCAAAAGAACAGCGAAACCAGTTCTTTTATTAAGACTGCCCTGGATACCTTTAACGGCAGGGTTGTCAAAGAGGAATAATGGCTACTTATACGGAATCAATTGAAAAATTAATAGAAAAGCTGGTGAAATTCCCCGGAGTCGGCAGGCGCAGCGCCGAACGCATGATTACATATATCCTTAACGCTCCCCGCGATGAGATACAGGGGTTATTGGATATGCTATTAAAAGTAAAAGATAACGTGCGTTTTTGCCGTATCTGTAATAATCTTAGCGAACAGGAATTATGCAATATTTGCCAGGATAGCCGCCGCAGGAAAGATATTGTTTGTATTGTGGAAAAACCAAGCGATGTGAGCGCGATAGAAAAAACCGGGACCTTTAACGGCGTATATCATGTATTATTGGGTTCCATATCTCCACTTGAAGGCAGGGGCCCAAGTGATTTGAAGATAGACAGCCTTTTAAAGAGGATAAAAGAGGAGAGTATCAAGGAAGTGATTATTGCTACCGACGCAGATACGGAAGGAGAGACAACCGCCTTATACCTGGCCAAACTCATTAAACCTTTAGGTGTAACATTGACCCGTATAGGCGTTGGTATTCCTATGGGTTCTAATTTAGAATACGCAGACGCCACAACTTTATCCAGATCCCTTGAATCCCGCCGTCCAGTTTAATTGCCGTGATAACAATTACTAATTTATCCAAGAATTACGGAAGAAAAATACTCTTTCAGAATATCTCATTGAGTATAAACCGCTCGGAGAAGATAGGCCTTATTGGGCCTAATGGCACGGGTAAAACTACGCTTTTTGGGTTAATACTTCAGGAGATAGAAGCATCATCCGGCAGCGTAATAGTCCATAAGAATACTCATATAGGATATCTTCCCCAGGAGGCAAGTTTTAAATCCGATGCTTCGGTTTTATCCGAGCTCACAGAAGGTGACGAGAGAATAATGAGCCTCAGGAAAGAGATGGAGATGCTCGAGGCAAAAAATGAAGCCGGCTCAAACAGGTATGGCGAAGTCTTGCATAATTTAGAGGTCCTGGGGTATTTTGAACTGGAGCATAAGGCCAAAAAAATATTGATGGGCCTGGGTTTTAAAGAAAAAGATTTGAACCGGCCGATATCCCAAATGAGCGGCGGCTGGCAGATGCGCACTCTGCTTGCAAAACTTTTAACTTATCACTACGATATTTTGTTACTGGACGAACCGACCAATTACCTGGATTTAAACGCTGCCTTGTGGCTTAAGGATTATCTTACCGGATACGACGGTACATTCATCATGATTTCCCATGATAAGGCTTTCTTGAATGAAGTGACAAATTACACTTTAATCCTTGAAAATGGCTCAATATTCAAGGTCCACGGAAATTATGAACATTATGAAGAGATAAAGGCCCAAAAGCGTATTCATCTTTTAAAACAGTCCAAAGAACAAGGGAAAAAACGCCAGCAATTAGAGAGGTTTGTTGAGCGTTTCCACGCCCAGCCGAATAAGGCGGCTTCAGTACGCGCCAAACGCAGGGTTTTAGAGAAGATGGAAGATGAAGAAATTGTAGTACCTCAAGATCCAAGAGAAAGCATTGGAGATTTTCATTTTCCTCCTACCAGAAGGAGCGGTTACAAGGTAATGACGCTGGATAAAATATCTAAATCTTACGGCGATATCCAGGTATACAGTAATTTAGATTTTGAGATAGCGCAGGGCGAGAAGGCGGTTTTAGCCGGTGAAAATGGAGCAGGAAAATCCACGCTCTTAAAGATTTTAGCGGGTGTAGTTGATATTGACAGCGGCTCGCGCATTGTCGGCCACAACGTAGATACCGGATATTTCTCTCAGACGCGCACAGACGTGCTGAATCCGGAGAATACCGTTTTACAAGAGGCGTATTCAGCCGCCCCCGGTTTTATGCCAGAGGAAACCATCAGGACAATCCTTGGGGCGTTCCTTTTTACGGGTGATGATTCCGAAAAAAAAGTAAAAGTGCTTTCCGGCGGCGAGAAGAGCCGGCTTATCCTCGCCAAACTTTTGATTGACCCGCCTAATTTTCTTTTGTTGGATGAGCCCACTACACATCTGGATGTGGATGCGGTGGATGCTTTAGTCAGGGCCTTAACAGATTATGAGGGGACGCTTGTATTTATCAGCCACGATATTTATTTTGTCCGTTCAATCGCAAATATTGTTTTTGAGGTTAAAGACGGAAGTATCAGGAAATTCCCGGGGAATTTTGACTATTATCTGGATAAGAAAGATACGGCAGCCTCCGCTATCCAAACTCACAAGCCAAGGCAGGCAAAGAAAGATACGGTAAAAGATATAGAGAAGGAGAAGGCCAGGGAAGATGAAAAGCGCCGCAGGGAAGAAGAGAAGAAGCGCAAGGCCAGCAATTCAGCTTTACGCAACAAAATAAATATGCTTGAGAAGGAAAAAGAAAAGCTGCGCCTGGAAAGTTATGCCAAGGCGCGCGCCTTATCTAACCCCCATATTTACCGCGACGAGGATACAGCTAGGGAATACGGCAGGCGCATGAAAGAAATAGAGAAGCTGATTTCTGAAATAGACGGCAATATTAAAAACCTGGAAGAGCAGATTGTTTGATAGTATAATAAGATAAAAGGAGGGCGCTATGAAAATTATCACAAAAGATGATATCAAGCCCGTATGCCCGCACTGCAATAAAGAATTAGAAGAAATCCACAGGAAGAAAGAAACTCTTTCGGGGACATTGTTGCAGCCTATTTCTATATACGTTTGCCCCTATTGCTCAAAAGTACTGAGCATCACTACCTGGTATTCCTGGTAAATCCTCTCGGCTACTACTTATTTTCAATAGAAACAAGGCTTAATAGATCGCTTTCATCTTTTCCAAGCAGCACTTTAACGGTAACTTGTAGCGTGCTATTTGTTTTCTTAAGGAATTCCACAATTTTGGCGTTGCTTGCGTCATCAAATTTCATATAGCCGTTTTCATAAACAATGCTGTATCCGCTCTGGACAGCTTCTGGTTTCAACGCATTTTCCTTTGTGTAGGTAGCCAGGTAATTGCCTATGTCATCTTTATAATTATAGATAGTGTTATTGTCAGCTATAGTTCCTACAAGCATTATAGCGTCATTGGTTTCCTGCGCACAGGCTAAAGGCGCCATAAATAGCGCAAATATTGCCGCAAATATAAAACGTTTCATATTACCTCCTTGTTTTAATAAATTAATCCAGGCAGCGGATTGAAATAGCTTCGTTACGGCCATTTGGTCCGGTTGAATATTTGATTTCTACACGTTCGCCTTTTTTAAGCGAAAAACCACCGAATTTTTTTCCGCCTTCGGTCAAGTCTTTTCCGGCAGCGTCGTTAACAGCGGTAGCTTTTATCGCGCTAATTATTATCTTTTCTGCGCTGTCGGAAAGAAGGGTAAACCTGGCATATTCCCACTTTGGCGGCTTGCCGAGTCTTTTCTCAATAGACTCAATCTTGCCTGTAAAGGTTTTGACTTCATTGGTTTTTGCTTGAGGCTGTTGGGCAAAAGATACGGAGCCGGCAAATGCTAAAACGAGTAAAGCCAAAAACATCTTTTTCATAGTTTCCCTTCCTTTATTTAAATTTAATAGGCCCTATATTATTCCAGGCGTTTCCTTGCTTTACCAGGGATAACTGATGGTTTCTTCCTATATCGCAAATCTTATTTATATTAAGTTTCCTGATGGAATATGTGCAGAGGGCCCTCAATTTATATCCTTCAATAGCATTATTTAGCTCATTCTCGTAGAAAAGAAAATTAATCCAATAATCCTCCGCCGCCCAACTGCCGTCGCCCGGGCCGCGGATTCCCTTGAATCCCTGTTGCAGCACCTTTTTCTCTAATTCTGCCAGGCTATCCAGCATATCGCTTCCAGTAAATATTCCGTTTTTGAAATACGTGCCTTCTTTATCCCTGATTGATATTTGTCCTTTTTTAATATAATAGCCCAGGTTACTTATAGAATTAACTAAATAGGCTTCGGCGTCTTTAACTTCTAAGGTTTCCGGGACAGTCCATAGGACAAATTCATTATCTTCCAATCCTGCTTTAATGAAAGGTATTACAATATCAAGATATTCTTCTTCTGAATTATAAAATAAAGCGGTATGCTTAACTGGAGGGGTATAGCTTATTATGTCCAACATTTGATAATAGATTACGCCATTATTTATTTAAAGTCAATGGTAATAATTATCTATTTATCATTTTTAAGGTCTCTTCTGCATAAGCCATGTGATAGAAGTGGCCTTGGCTCGGAATTATCGTTAATGCGGCGTCCGGTAATGTTTTTGCAAGATATTGGCTGAAATATGAGGGGACCCAGCGGTCCTCTGACCCTTGATGAATATCTACGCGGATGCGGATCTGACGTATATCGAATTCCCACGGAAGATATATGAGCTGCGCGTCCAGCGCTGCGCCTCGCGCGCCCTGCCGGAATAATTCCTGAAAATCCCTCATGAAGATATACTGCATTTCCGGAATATCAAAGAGCTCCATATCGGCCTTGCACATGCTGGAACGCATCATATTCGCGAAGGCCTTCGGGCTCTTCATAATCTTTTGTTGAAATCCAAGAAGCGAAAAAGGTATTTGGAATAAACCTAGCGGCAGATGCGCGCCGAGTTTTGCGAAAATGCGGTCCATTGTTCCCAGTTGTTTGAGGGCTGCCGGATCAGTGTATAAGGGCGCTGCTCCGGCTAGATCAACAACGAAGGTAAGCCGCTCCGGCAGTTTGTATGCGCATGCCAGTAATGTCGGATTTCCTCCGGAGATACCCATTAATCCGAACCGGTCAATATGGAGATGATCGGCCAGCTCCGCTATGTCGGATGCACCGTCTAGTAGTTTACGTTTAGGGTCAAAATCCGACAGGCCGATGCCGGGCCGGTCTAGGACTATTATGCGGTAACCGAGCCTTTTGGCGGAATTGTGAAGCAGCATCGCGTGGACATGCGAACCAGTGCCGTGGCAGAAAAATATTGGTTTTCCTGACGGATCGCCGTATTCATAAAATGCTATGCGCCTGCCGGTATCTTTAGTAATAAAGGCGACGTTAGCATTTAAAGATTCCAGCTCAGAATTGCTTATAATCTCCAGCATATCTAGTATTGTACCTCGGAAAAAATACTCTGCAACAAAAAAGACCTTGCAGCCGGCTGCAAGGTCTTTTAAAAATATCTTTTATTCATTAAAGCATACTCATTGGCAACACGAAGACCAGTCGTCAGTAATAACTACGGAGCCTCCCTTGGTACATCCATATTGACTTGCCGCGCCTGATGAGTTAATTCCCCAGTAAAAATAACAAATACTGGGAGCCTGTGGCGCTTTACCTCCGGATGTGCACCGTTGCGCGTATATATAGACATTACTAGCAGTAGCCGGATAGGTGGTGCTTACTCCGTACAGAAAGTAATTCCTGGATACACATGTGTTTGGAACTAAGCCCACAGTTGACCCAATCCCTACGGTAGAAGCGGATATCCCGATATACGTGCCGTTCTTCATATAATATTCATAAGCCGGTTTACGTATGGCGCTTATATTAGCTTTGGCTTCAGCAAGACGGCTGCTTTCAACTTGATTGGTATATGTTGTAAAACCTAAGGTAGCGAGGATGCCTACGATGATAATTACTATAATTAGTTCAAGGAGGGTAAAACCTTTTTTCATCCGTTTTCTTTATTTATATGATTCTAATTTAGATTTTTTAATTACATCTATTGTATTTTACCTCAAATAAAAACCCTCTGCAAGCATTTTGCTTACAGAGGGTTAAAATAATTGGCTCCCCCCAGTGGACGATTTAGGAAGTGTTC
>JAQTVG010000069.1 GCA_028706895.1 Candidatus Omnitrophota bacterium | reverse complement strand
AGAAACGCATGCTCCAGGAAGCAGTGGATGCGCTTTTGGATAATGGCAGGCACGGCAGGCCTGTAATGGGCGCTAATAACCGGCCGTTAAAATCCCTGGCAGATATGCTCAAGGGCAAACAAGGCAGGTTTAGGCAGAATCTGTTAGGTAAGCGCGTGGATTATTCGGGCCGTTCCGTAATCGTAGTCGGGCCGGACCTTAAGCTGCATGAATGCGGCTTGCCAAAACAAATGGCGTTGGAATTATTTGAGCCGTTTATTATTAAAAAATTAAGAGAAAAAGAGTTTGTTCATACAATCAAGGGCGCGCGCAGAATGGTTGAGCATGGAAAGATCGAGGTATGGGATATACTTGACGAAGTCATTAAAGACCATCCCGTACTTTTAAACCGCGCTCCTACGTTGCACCGCTTAAGTATCCAGGCGTTTCAGCCTGTTTTGATTGAAGGCAAGTCCATAAAAATCCATCCTTTAGTTTGTACTGCTTTTAACGCCGACTTTGACGGCGACCAGATGGCGGTGCATGTTCCCCTTTCATTGGAATCCCAAATTGAAGCAAAAATACTCATGTTATCTATAAATAATGTATTCTCTCCTGCAGACGGCAGGCCTATAGTAACCCCTACCCAGGATACTATTTTAGGCGCTTCATATATTTCTAAGGAGAAACCCCAGGCAAAAGGGGAAAATAAAATATTCTCCTGCCCTGAAGAAGCTATTATTGCTTATGAAGATGGAGAGCTTGAGCTGCATGCCAGGATAAAGGTGAGGATAGACGGGGTATTTAGCTTAGAAGATAAAAAGGTCGTTCCCGGAAGGCAGCTTGTTCCTACGACTGTCGGCAGGGTAATATTCAATCAGATACTGCCTGAAGGATTTGGTTTTGTAAATATGGAATTAAATAAAGGCAAGGTAGGCAATATCGTGGCTGAATGCTACAAGCGTTTTGGGCATACAAGGACTATTCAGCTTCTGGACGATATTAAAAAACTGGGTTTTGAATATGCCACTCGCGGCGGTATTTCTATAGGTATAGATGACCTTAAAATCCCTAAGGCGAAAGAAGAAGTTTTAAAAGAGGCCAAAAACGAAGTCAGCAAGATTGAAGAGCAGTATCATAAAGGTATTATCACCGATAAAGAAAGATACAATAAAGTTATCGACATCTGGACCCATACTACCGATAAAATCGCCGAGCATCTTTTTAAAGAGATGGAGCCTTTTAACCCTATATTTATGATGGCTGATTCGGGTGCCAGAGGTTCAAGATTGCAGGTAAGGCAGTTGGCAGGCATGCGCGGCCTTATGGCCAAGCCTTCGGGTGAAATTATTGAAAGCCCCATTACCGCTAATTTTAAAGAGGGGTTGACGGTGTTGGAATATTTTATTTCTACGCATGGTGCGCGCAAGGGCCTTGCCGATACCGCTCTTAAGACAGCAGACGCAGGGTATTTGACCCGCAGGTTAGTAGATGTTGCCCAGGAAGTTATTGTCACCGACCATGATTGCGGAACATTAAACGGCATTACCGTATCGGCAATCATTGAAGGCGATGAGGAAGTTGTGAGCTTAAGAGACCGTATTGCAGGCAGGGTAGCGCTTGATAACGTGGTAGATATTATTACCGACGCGGTTATCGTGGAAGCAGGCAGTGAAATTACCGACGAAAAAGCAGAGATGATTGAAAAGCTGGGTATTGAAAAAATACGCATCCGCAGCGTTCTTACATGCGAAGCCGGCAGGGGTGTTTGTGTCAAGTGTTATGGAAGGAACCTTGCTACAGGAAGATTGATTGAGCCGGGAGAAGCCGTAGGGGTAATTGCCGCGCAGAGTATAGGCGAGCCGGGCACTCAGCTGACCATGAGGACATTCCACATCGGAGGTACCGCGTCCAGGATTGTCGCGCAGTCATTTATAAAATCAAAGAATAAAGGTATCGTAAAATACCATAATTTAAGGGTTGTGCCGAAACAAAAAGAATTTATTGTCTTGAATAGAAACGGTTCAATAAGCGTAAACGATAAGCAAGGCAGGGAACTTGAACGCTATGCTGTGCCGCAAGGCGCATTTATCAGTATCGCGGAGGATAATGAAATAACCAAGGATGTTTCTTTTATCCGTTGGGATCCATACACCCAGCCTATCCTTACAGAAGTATCAGGTATTGTAAAATACGAGGATTTACGCGAAGATGTCACAGTCAGGGAGGAATTGAACCCCGTTACAAAATTAAGCGAGCGCGTGGTCGTAGAACACAAACAGGAATATCATCCGCAAATCGTTATTTTAGACGAGAAGAAAGAAATAATGGGTATATACCCTATTCCCGCGGGAGCCCATATTTTAGTTAACGACGGACAGAAGATAGCTGCAGGCGACCTCTTGGCAAAGATACCGCGGTTAATTGTGAAAACAAGGGATATCACAGGCGGCCTTCCTCGCGTTGCAGAATTATTTGAAGCCAGGCGCCCCAAGGATCCGGCAATCATAAGCGAAATAGACGGGTTTGTGGAATTCGGAGAAGCTAAAAAGGGCCAGCGCGTAATCGTTGTTAAATCAGCTACCGGTATGCAGAGGGAATATGTAATTCCTCACGGCAAGCATCCTAATGTTTATAAAGGCGATAAAGTCATGGCAGGCCAGCAATTAACCGACGGGCCGGTCGTTTTACAGGATATATTAAGGGTGTGCGGCGACAAAGTCTTGCAGGAATACCTGGTAAATGAAGTCCAGGAAGTTTACAGGCTCCAGGGCGTGCATATAAATGATAAACACATTGAGTTGATTATCAGGCAGATGCTTAAGAAGGTAAGGGTTGAAGACCCGGGAGACACGGAATTCTTAGCTACTCAACAGGTGGACAAGTGGAAATTCCAGAAGGAGAATACCCGCGTAATAAAGAAAGGCCAGAAGCCTGCGGTAGCAACTCCTCTCTTGTTGGGTATAACTAAGGCCGCTTTAACCACAGAAAGTTTCCTTTCTGCGGCGAGCTTCCAGGAGACAACGCGCGTCCTTACGGAGGCCGCGACTGCAGGCAAGGTTGATGATTTATTTGGTTTAAAAGAGAATGTAATCGTGGGGCATCTTGTCCCTGTAGGCACGGGTTTTCATTCTCACCGTAATATAGAGGTTTCTAAAACATGCGGCGAGGGAGAAAAAGCCGCCGCTACAGAAAGCAGCTAATATATGCCGACTATCACACAATTAATCAGACAGGGAAGGATTTTAAAAAAGAAAAAGACAAAATCACCGGCTTTGAAAGGCTGCCCCCAGAGAAGAGGAGTTTGCCTTCAGGTCCGTACCATGACACCTAAAAAGCCTAATTCTGCTCTTCGGAAAATTGCCAGGGTGAGGTTAACCACAGGCATAGAAGTAACTTCTTATATACCCGGCGAAGGGCATAATTTACAGGAACATTCCATTGTCCTGGTCAGGGGCGGGCGCGTAAAAGATTTACCAGGAGTAAGATACCATATTGTAAGAGGAACGCTTGATGCGTCCGGGGTTAACGCGCGCAGAAAATCCCGTTCTAAATACGGAGCTAAGAGGCCTAAATAATGAGAAGAAGAAAAGCACAGGAAAGAGAAGTTTTACCGGACCCGAAATTTAACAGCAAGATTATAGCCAAATTCATCAATATGGTTACGCTTCAGGGTAAAAAGGCGGTTGCTGAAAAAATGATTTACGGCGCTTTTGATATAGTAAAGCAGCAGCTCAATGAGCCTGATGTACTAAAGGTTTTTAATAAAGCAATTGATAATGCCAGGCCCCGCCTGGAAGTCAAGCCCCGTCGTGTAGGCGGCGCAACTTATCAGGTGCCTATTGAGGTAAAGCAGGAGCGCGGTACATCTATCGCGCTTCGCTGGATAAGGGATTTTGCTAAATCAAAAAAAGGCAAATCAATGAAAGACAAGCTCGCCGAAGAAATCATAGCTGCTTATAAAGGCGAAGGTGGAGCAATAAAAAAGAGAGACGATACTCACAAGATGGCTGAGGCAAACAAGGCCTTTGCCCACTTTAGATGGTAATATAATGAGAAATTTTCCTTTAGATAAATTAAGAAATATAGGAGTAATTGCGCATATCGATGCCGGTAAGACCACGACTACCGAACGCATACTTTTTTATACAGGTAAGTCTTACAAGATCGGTACGGTAGATGAGGGCACCGCGACTATGGATTGGATGGTGCAGGAACAGGAGCGAGGCATTACTATAACTTCTGCCTGTACTACCTGCAGCTGGGGAGATAACCGGATTAATATTATTGATACCCCGGGCCACGTAGATTTTACCGTAGAAGTAGAGAGGTCTTTAAAGGTTTTAGACGGAGCGGTAGTTGTTTTTTGCGGGGTGGGAGGAGTTGAGCCGCAATCAGAAACAGTATGGCGCCAGGCGGACCGTTATAATGTCCCTAGAATCGCGTTTGTTAATAAATTAGACAGGGTAGGGGCTGATTTTATCGGAACTATTGAGCAGATGCATAAAAAATTAGGCGCAAATGCAGCAGCAATCCAGCTGCCTTATATGCAAGGGGACAATATTAAGGGCGTGGTTGATTTGATAGAAAAGAAGCTTCTTTCTTACAAAGATGATCTAGGCAAGGAGATTGAAGTTTTAGAAGTGCCCGCGGAGCTTGCCGCTAATGTTGAGAAATACCGCAATTTAATGGTAGAGAAAATTTCCGAGGTAGATGATGAGGCCATGGAGAGTTTTGTGCACGGCAAAGCATTATCTAACGATCAAATAAAAGCAGCGATAAGAAGGTCGGTTATACAGAATAAATTTGTCCCTGTTTTGTGCGGTTCTTCGTTGCGTAACAGGGGCATACAGATGCTTCTTGACGCTGTTTGCGCCTATCTTCCTTCGCCTCTTGATGTGCCTCCGATAAAAGGCACAAATCCTGAAACAGGGGAACATGAAGAGATAACGACTTCTGATGATGCGCCGTTCTGCGCTCTATGCTTTAAAGTAGTTGTTGATCCCTATGTCGGTAAGATTAGTTATATCAGGATATATTCCGGGACCTTTAACGCAGGCTCTTATGTTTATAATGCTTCACGCAGAATCAGGGAGCGCGTAACAAAGCTGCTTAAGATGCATGCTAATCGGCAGGAGATTATTGACAGCGTCTCTACCGGAGATATTGCCGCCGCAGTAGGGTTAAAGGATACTAAAACAGGCGATACATTATGCATTGAAGAAAATCCTATATTAATAGAAGCAATGCGGTTCCCTGAGCCGGTAATACAGCAGGCAATTGAACCAAAAACCAAACAGGACCAGGAGAAGATGGGCTCGGCTCTGCATAAATTAGCGGACGAAGATCCTTCATTCCGCGTAAATTATAATCAGGAAACCGGCCAGACTATTATCGCCGGTATGGGCCAATTGCACTTGGAGATAATAATAGATAGAATAATGCGGGAATTTAACGTAGAGGCGCAAGTAGGTATGCCTCAGGTTGCCTATAGAGAAACCATTACCAAAAAAGTTATTTCCGCAGGGAAGTTCATTCAGCAATCAGGTGGCCATGGCCAATACGGCCATGTCGTATTAGAGATGTCTCCTCAGGAGGCCCCGGGCACCGGAGTTACATTTGAAGATAAAATAAAAAGCGGCGCGATTCCGCGCGAGTTTATACCCTCGGTAAAGCAAGGCGTATTGGGCGCAGCAAAAAGCGGCGTGTTAGCAGGTTATCCCGTTACAGATGTAAAGGTTTTATTGGTAGACGGTTCATTTCATGAAGTTGATTCCTCGGAAATGGCTTTTCAAATGGCAGCAGCAATCGCATTTAATGACGGCCTTAAAAAAGCCCATTCCATTTTATTAGAGCCGATTATGGACATGGAAATTGTAGTGCCTGAGGAATATATGGGCCAGATTATCGGAGACTTAAATTCCCGACGGGCAAAGATAAGTTCTCTTACGGTGCGCGCGAATGTGCGCGTAATCAGGAATCATGTTCCCTTGGCAGAAATATTTAATTATGCTACAGTATCACGCTCCTTGACACAAGGGCGAGCATCCTATACAATGGAGCCCTCATTTTACGCTGAGGTGCCTGTACATATAGCGGAAAAAATTATAACTGGGTTTGCATCTGCCGGTTCAAC
>JAQTVG010000068.1 GCA_028706895.1 Candidatus Omnitrophota bacterium | reverse complement strand
GCCATCGTGAACGTATATTGCCAGGATATCATCCACAATCTTATTGATAATATCCAGTATCTCTTCTTTAAGGACTACACCTTCTAATATAGAATGCCGTTGGCTATAAATCACCTCTCTCTGTTTGTTCATTACATTATCATAATCCAGGAGTTGTTTCCTGACTTCAAAATTGTGCTGCTCAACACGCCTTTGAGCAATCTCAATGGACTTACTTACCCAGGGATGTTCAATTACCTGCCCTTCTTCAAGCCCAAGGGTATTCATCATCCCTACGAGCCTATCCGAACCGAATAAACGCATCAGGTCATCGCCTAACGACACATAGAACCTGGATGAGCCCGGGTCTCCCTGGCGGCCGCAACGCCCGCGCAGCTGATTGTCAATCCGGCGCGCCTCGTGGCGCTCTGTGCCTAAAACATGCAGGCCCCCTACCTCCACAACCTTCCTATGTTCGGCATCAGTCTCTTTCCTGTATTGGTCTAAAATCTTTTTATACTCATCAATGTAATTAAGGTCTTCCGGTTTTAATTTTTGTTTGGCTAGGTTTTTGGCCATAAAATCAGGGTTACCGCCGAGCAAAATATCTGTCCCGCGGCCGGCCATATTGGTGGCAATAGTGACCCCTTTATATCTACCAGCCTGGGCGACAATCTGAGCTTCCATTTCATGGTATTTGGCATTAAGCACCTGATGAGGCACGCCTCGCCTTTTAAGCAACTCTGAAAGATGCTCGGATTTATCTATGGATATGGTGCCGACAAGAACGGGCTTGCCTATTTTATGAAGCTCGGCAATCTCATTAACAACCGCGTCAAATTTCTCTTTTTCGGTTTTATAAACACAATCGGGATAATTTGTCCGTATAAGCGGCCTGTTAGTAGGCATAGTCACTACATCCAGCTGGTATATGCTTTTAAATTCATTGGCTTCTGTCAATGCTGTCCCTGTCATGCCTGCCAATTTCTCATACATGCGGAAATAATTCTGGAAAGTTATGGTAGCCAGGGTCTGGTTTTCGCGCTCTATTTTCATCCCTTCTTTTGCCTCTACCGCCTGATGCAGGCCGTCTGACCAGCGCCTTCCCGGCATCATCCTTCCCGTGAATTCATCCACTATAATAACCTGCCCGTCTTTCACTACATAATCTACGTCTCTCTTGTAAAGATTGTGCGCGCGAAGCGCCTGGATAATATGATGTCGCCATTCCATTGTCTCCATCTCATGCAGATTATCAATATTCAGGATACCGCATACTTTAGTCTCGCCTTCTTCAGTCAGGTGCGCGGTATGCGCTTTTTCGTCAACTATATAATCATAGCCCTTAGAAAGGTCAACGCCTTTATACTTCGCGTCTATTTCGTCTTTCTCTAAAATTATCCTTCCTTTGAGGCGGGGCACAATCTTATCAATTATGTAGTATTTCTCGGTAGATTCCTCCGCCGGGCCCGAAATAATCAAAGGCGTGCGCGCTTCGTCTATTAATATGGAATCAACCTCGTCTACAATCGCGTAATAAAAAGGCCTCTGTACCAACTCCCCGATATTGTATTTCATATTATCGCGCAGATAATCAAAGCCGAATTCATTATTTGTTCCGTAAGTTATATCGCATCCGTAAGCAATTTTTCTTTCTTCGTCGGACATATCATGCTGTATAACTCCGACAGTCAATCCCAGGAATTCATAAATAGGCCCCATCCATTCGCGGTCGCGCCTGGCAAGGTAATCATTAACTGTTACAATATGTACCCCCTGTCCCAATAACGCGTTAAGATACGCAGGAAGAGTTGCTACCAGGGTCTTGCCTTCACCTGTAGCCATTTCCGAAATTTTCCCTTCATGTAAGACTATGCCGCCTGCTATCTGCACGTCAAAATGCCGCATATTAACAGTTCTTTTAGCTGCCTCCCGCACTACGGCAAATGCTTCCGGCAACGCCTCTTCAAAGATTTTATTCCTGGTTTCTTTAAGTTTATCCTTTATCCTTTCTTTTTCTTCAGGTATAGCCGCAGCCAATAGCGCGTCTTCCAGCTCTTTTATGCCGGCATCATATTCTTTAGATTTCCTGGAAATATATTCTTTAAGCTCCTGGGTCTTATGCATTAATTGCGCGTCGGAAAGGACACTGACCCGCGGCTCTAAGGCATTTACCGCATTAACAATTTTAGCAAGCCTTACCATCTTGTTAATAGAAGGATTTGATAAATCAGGGTGCAAAACAATATTTACCCCGGGAAACCTGCGGCTAATCTGTTTTTGTTTAGTGTTTAAAAATATTTTTTTAATTAACCTTAACATTTTAATGTTTGCTTTCTGCCTGTTGTTTTAAATATGCCTCAATAAATTCGTCAAGAGCGCCGTCCATTACCTTAGACACATCTCCTGTTTCCTGGTCTGTGCGGTGGTCTTTTACCATGGTATAGGGATGCATAACATAAGAGCGTATCTGACTGCCCCATTCAATTTTTTTCTTTTCTGCCCCGTATTGTTTTAACAGTTGTTGTTCTTTTTTTTCCAGTTCTGCCTCATAAAGGCGCGCCTTCAGTATCTTTAAGGCAACCTGCTTATTCTGGTATTGGGAGCGCTCATTCTGGCACTGGGCCACAATGCCGGTAGGGATATGCGTAATCCTTACCGCCGAATCCGTGGTATTAACGCTTTGGCCCCCGGCTCCGGATGAACGGAACACATCAACGCGCAAATCTTTATCTTCTACCTTAAAATCTATGTCTTCCTCTATTTCAGGAATTACATCTACTGAAGCAAAAGAGGTATGCCTGCGCTTGTTCGCGTCAAAAGGCGAGATACGCACAAGCCTGTGCACGCCGCGCTCAGCCTTTAAATACCCGTAAGCATAATCTCCTTCAATAAGGGCAGTAACATTCTTTATCCCCGCTTCTTCGCCGAAAAGCACATCTATGGTTTTTATGCTGTAGCCGTGGCTCTCTGCAAAACGGCTATACATACGGAAAAGCATGGAAGCCCAGTCGCAGGACTCTGTCCCTCCTGCCCCGGAATTAATGCTTAAAATGGCATTATTTTTATCAAATTCCCCGCCTAAGAGAGTCTTAAACTCAAGGCTCTCTACTGTCAGCGTAAGGGAATCCACGCTTTTAATAAGATCTGTAATTAAATCTTTGTCTTGGTCTTTTAAAATATCGGCGAGCTCTTTTAACTCTTGATATTTATTGGAGGCTGTCTCCCACGGCTCTACTACTGACTTGATAAATTTTAGCTCCTTTACAACTTTTGTGGCATTATGTTCATCATCCCAGAAACCGGGGTTACCCATCTGAGAAGAAAAATCCTCTATCTGTTTCTTTTTATTATCTACGTCAAAGATAACCTCTTAACTGCCTAAGACGGTTATTAATTGACTCCAGTTTTATTTTTATGTCTTCTAACATCGCGTGCCTCCAAATTTAAGATATTAATTATATTTTCTTGATACCTCTTAAGGCCAAAATAAATTCGTCTCTGTTATCGGCGTAATTTGCCGCCGCCTCTTCGCTTATCTTGCCTTCCCTGACTAATTTTACCAGTGACTGGTTAAACGATTGCATGCCGAATATAGTGCCGTCTTCTATAAACGGGTTAATCTCCCAAATTTTGCCTTCCCTGATAAGCCGGCTTATCGTAGGAGTAAGGCGCATAACTTCATAAGCCGGTATGCGGCCTACACCCTCCTTCATGGGCAATAACCTTAGGGAAATTACGCCTTTTAACAAAGACGATAGCTGCGTCCTTACTTCGTCATGCTGATGCGGAGGGAAAAAATTAATGACTCTCTCTACGGTCTGCGCCGCATTAACTGTATGCAAAGTGCTGAAAACCAGCACGCCTGTTTCTGCCGCAGTCAAAGCCGCGGACATTGTCGCGTGGTCCCGGATATTGCCTATAAATATTACATCAGGGCTTTGTAAGGTAAAAGCGCGCAAGGCCACTTCATAGGAAGAGACATCGCGGCCCAATTCTCTTTGATTAATGATAGATTTTTTATCCTGAAAAGTAAATTCAATCGGCTCTTCAACAGTCAAAACATGCTTATAGCTATTATTATTGATATATTCAACCATGCTGGCGATAGTCGTAGATTTACCGCTGCCGGCACTCCCTGTCAACAGGACCAGCCCTCTTGTTTCAGTTGCCAGGTTTTTTAATACATCTGCCGGCAAATTGAGTTCTTCAAAAGTCTGGACCTGGGAACGGATATTCCTGACAACCAGGGTCGGCCAGTTACGCTGCATAAAAATACTTATACGAAAACGGTGCTGGAGTTCCGGTATATATATCCCGAAATCCACATCCAGGTTTCTCTGGAAAAAATCCCTTAGTTCGTTGGAAGTCAAATTCTTGACCGAATCATTAACTTCATCCAGGTTCACAATTCTATCGTCAACGGTGACAACTTTACCGTCAATACGCATGCGCACATTGCCCCCTGCGCGGTAAAACATATCAGAGGCATTCTTCTCAATCATTAATTTTAAATAACTTTTTATATCCATACCGCACCTCCTAACATATTACCGGTATTATACCATATTTTTTGCGATTTTCTTCTCTAAATCTATAAGGAAAAACTTCTTCTTTTTGCCGCAGGAATAGCCTCCCAGCTCTCCGCTTTTAGAAATTACGCGATGGCATGGAATAACAAGGGGCCAGGGGTTGCGTTTTAGAACCTGCCCCACTGCGCGTGTTGCGCGGGGTTTGCCTATTTTTATAGCAACCCACTTGTAACTTCGTACCTCTCCCAGAGGTATAGTTAATACTACCTTATAGACCTTTTTGGCAAAAGGCGTCAGTTTCTTAAAACCACCAATTTTAAAAGTACCGGATTTCTTATTTGCCAATTGTTCTTTTCCTTCTTAAAAGATGATGGTATGAAACCGCAAACCTGTGCGCCTCATCGCGGGCCCTGCGGATTAAATTAAGGGCGGGTGTATCTCTATGAAGATTTATCGGCTGTTTATTATCTCTGGTATATATATTCTCCCTATCCTTGGCAATACTAACCAGTGGTATCTTCAGGCCGATTTTCTCCAGTTCTTTATCAGCTACCAAAAGGTGAGATTTTCCTCCATCAATAAGAATTAAATCCGGCAATGGTAATTCTTCGGCAAGCGAACCGGCATAACGCCTGTTAACTACCTCTGCCATCATTTTATAGTCGTCTATTCTTTCTACGGTTTTGATACGGAATTTGCGGTAATTATCCTTATCAGGCATTCCTTTATAAAAACTCACCATAGAGCCGGTGGCTTCTTTGCCGTAAATATTGGATATATCAAATGCCTCAATCCTCTCAGGTAACTCTTCCATTCCCAGCAAATTCTTTAAGTCTTCTAATTCTTCTTTGCGGCTATAGTGCCCGGCGCTCTCCGACATCACGCTCAAGGCCTCTATCTGGTCCCTGATTTTCGCCGCTTCTTCAAATTTCTGCTCTTTGGATTTGGTTATCATTTCAGAAGATAATTTTTTAATCAGGGTTTCGGACTTGCCTTCTAAAATTAAACAGATATTCTTAACAGTCTTTATGTATTCTCTTTTGTTTTCCTCTTTAAGCGAAGGCGCTAAGCCTATATTGCGGTACATCCGCGCCTCCTGCGGCATACGCTCACAGGAGCGATAAGGAAAATATTTACGGATAATCCTTAACGCTTCCCTAAGAAGCCCGGCGCTTGTGTAAGGGCCGAAATACTGCGAGCCGTCTGCGGCTCGCTTACGCGTGATGCAAACCGTGGGGAAATCTTCATTAGTTATTTTCACTAAAGGATAACTTTTATCGTCGCGCAGAGAAACATTATACCTGGGTTTAAACTTATGGATAAGGCTAGCTTCAAGCAACAAAGCCAAGCTCTCGGTCTGGCATAGTTTATATTCGATATCAGCTACCTTAGAGACCATTGCCTGGGCCTTGGAAGTAAGGTACTTGCTAAAATACGAATACACCCGCTTCTTCAGGCTCTTGGCTTTGCCGACATAAATAATCTCTCCGCCAGCATCCTTAAAAATATAAACCCCGGGAGTATCGGGCAAGTTAATGACTTTTTCTTTAAGGCTACTCATCCCAACCGACCATGTATTTTTTCAAGAACTTCTCTATATAACGCACCACTTCTTCTTTGGCATTACTTAATTGGGG